>JBFKTF010000047.1:0-11818 GCA_041636435.1 Thermoplasmatota archaeon | reverse complement strand
CTTACATCAGCCCCCACGCCCGCTACGCCGCGGGCGCGGCCATGGCCGCGGGCGCCGAGGTCGAGTACCACACCATCGACTCGTTGCGCCAACGTCCACAAGAGCTGCGCGGCGACGCCATCGCCGTGTTGGCCAGTTGCAGCGTCCCAGGCAAGTACCTGCGCGGCGTGCCCATCACCCACGCCGAGACCGTTGACTTGCTAAGGGAGTTCAAGCGCCACGGCGGCCAGACCATTCTCTTCGGGGACAACGCCGCCTTCGGCTTCCCCGACCACGGCGGCGGCCACGCCACCACCAAAGGCGGGCGGCTCAACGACCACCTCGACCACTTGGCCACCCGCGACGGCGACGCACTCATCCGCGATCTCTTTGACGGCAAGGAACCCCACAACCGGTTCCGCACCATGGACGAATGGAACGAGCACGCCATTCTGGGCGCACCCATCGTCGCCCAACACCCGGACATGGGCCCCGACGGCCACGCCAGCGGGGCCAGCCGCCACAACATCCTGATGGCCGAGATGGACACCTTCTACGGCTGCGTCCACTACGTGTCCGGCGGCTGCCACTTCTGCTCCGACGCCAAGAAGAAACCATGGTACCGGCCCGCCGAGGCCATCATCCAGGAAACCCAGGCCCTGTACGACGCCGGCGTGCGCCACTTCCGCCTGGGCGGCCAGACCTGCTTCTGGACCTACGAAGCCATCGGCGTGGGGCAGACCGACGAGCCCCGCCCCAACGTCGACGCCACCGTCGGCCTGCTGGAGGGAGTGTCCGAGGTCGCCCCCGACAAGAAGGTCCTGCACATCGACAACGCCAACCCGGCCGTGTTGGCCACGTGGCCCGACGAATCCGCCGCCATCGCGCAAGGACTGGTCGACCACGGCACCGACGGCAACATCGCCGCTTTTGGGCTCGAATCCGCCGACCCCGCCGTGCACGAGGCCAACAACCTCAACTGCACCGCCCAGCAGGTGCTGGAAGCCACCGAGATGCTCAACAAGGTCAGTGGCCACCGCGGCCCCAACGGCCTTCCCTACCTCCTGCCGGGCATCAACCTCCTGTACGGCTTGCCTGGCGAGACCAAGGAGACCTACCGACTCAACTGGGAATTCGTGCAGGAACTGCGGCGCCGCGAATTGAAGGTCCGTCGCATCCAGATTCGCCAACTGCTCCCCATCCGGGGCCAAAAGCAGACCATCGACCCCAAGCTGTACAAGCACTTCCGCAAGCAGAAGGAGCAAATCCGCGACGAAATCGATCACGTCGTTCTGGAAGAAGTGGTCCCCGCGGGCACCATGATGCGGGACGTCTACCTGGAAAAGACCGAGCCGGGCTTGACTCTGGGTCGGCAAATTGCCACCTACGCCTTGCTGGTCGGCATTCCCTACGAAACCGAAGTCGAGCGTTTCGTGGACGTCCTCATCACCGACCACGGACAACGCAGCGTCACCGGCGTGCCCGTGCCGTTCCATGTCCCCACGGCCGCCCTGAAGGAACTCAACGCCTTGCCTGGCATCGGCAAGAAACGTGCCGCCACCATCAAGGCCGCCGATCCCCAGGACCTCGAAGCATTCGCGGCCGCCGTGCAAGACGAGCACGTGGTCGCCAACTTGGCGCCCCACCTGCGCTTCTAGCGTTCCCGGATGGCCTTCACCAAGGACACCAGGTACTCCTGGTGGAATGGCTTGGAGACAAACAACCCCACGCCCGCACCGCGCACCGCCTCGGCGGCCAACTTCGGATCCGGGTACGCCGTCAGCATGACGCGGGGGATGCGCGGGAATTCCTGCTGTGCTTTCTTCAGGAACTCCAAGCCGTCCATGAGTGGCATGCGGTAGTCGCTCATGATGAGGTGCACCGGCTCGCGGCGCAGAATCTCCATCGCCTCCTGGCCGTCGGAAGCGGTGCTGACGCGCACGCCCTCCACGAGGAGCTCCATGCCCATGGCGATGCTGTCCCGGATGTCGGGCTCATCGTCGACCAGGAGGATGTGGAACTCCGCCATGCGCGGCGACGGCACCCAGGGGGCTTAGCGGTTTCCCGAATCAGCGGCGACGGGCCAGCAACGCGACGAACAACGCGGCCAGCAACCCCAGCACGGGGAGCGCCGGCGCGTCGTTGTTCTGGGGTTCATCCCCGGATTCCTCGACGTCGTCGTCGCACGCCGCGCCGCCGTAGAGCGGATCGAAGCTGTAGCACGGCACGAATGGCGCATCGATGGGGACCCATTCAATCGAGCCGCCGAGGCTGTTCATGACGAGCCAGTACGTGAACGCGGAGACCGAGTAGTCCGCCAAGCCGTAGCGGTGGTCGGCGTTGTCGCCAAACACTTGTCGGGGCTGGGGCAGGGCCGCGCCCAAGAAGTCGATGCTGCCCTCGCCGTGGGGCATGCGGACCAAGCTGGGCTGGCCGCCCGTCGTGCCCACGACCTCCGCGCCGGCGGGCAGGCCGCCCAGGACATGGTTGGGGTAGTTGTTGCCGACGTTGAAGCCAATGGCGGGGCCTTCGCCCGTGACGCGCGCATCCCACGTGACGTCCTTCATGAGCGGGTGGTCCCAGTCTTGGACATCCACGAGGCCCAGGTATTCGTCGCGCTTGGTCACCTCATCCACGATGCCGGCACGCTTCAGGGCGTGGGCTCCGGCGTCGGTGACGAACAGGTGGCCGCCGGCGTCGACCCAGTCCATGACGTCCTGGATTTGGCCGTCGTTCATCTGTTGGTAGACGATGTCCGTGATGACGAAGTGGTCGAACCCGGTCAGGTCCAAGGGCGCGTCGCCATCCACCGGGACCGGCGTGATGGGGTCGCTGCTGAAGCGCCCCAGGTCGCGCCAGAAGTTGAGGCTGCTGACCTCGTATTCCACTTGATCAAAGTCGAACCATGTGTCGGGGTCTTCGGGGTCGAACTGGCGGCCCACGTCGTAGCGCCCAGGGTCGTCCAAGCTGCTCACCGTCAAGGCGTCGCTGTGCGCGTAGCCCACGGGGCCCGTGCCAGTGAGCACCGGCGTGTCGAGGCGGCCGGCCATCTCCATCTGGGCCTTGACGATCTGCCGCACACCGGCCACGTGCATGTCCGTCAACTTGGCGACGTAGTTGTTGTCCGGGACCATGTGGCTGTAGGCAAACTCGGTGATGGTGCCCACGGCGCCCATGCCGCCGGTAGGGCTGCGGGGGGAGAGCATCAGGTAGTCGCTAGTGAAGCCAGTGTCCGTGTAACCAATCATGTCGTAGCGTGCACCCCAAGCCAGGGGGTCGCTGGGCGCCGCACCGCCCGTGGGGGTGCTGGGCGAGGGTTGGCCCGTGGTGTCGGAAATCAGGTTCTCCAGGCTGCCGGCCCGCTTCCATTCCTCGAAGGCGGGGTCGTTGTTGACCGCGTCCTCGATGGTCAGGAGTTGGTCGACGCTCAGCACCATGCGGCGGAAGTCGTAGTCCTGGTTCGGGATGATCATGCGCATCATGTTGTCGCTGTTGATCATGCCATGCAGGTCCGTGCCGGCCACCAGGTTGCTGTGGTCCCCGCTGAAACGCAGTTCCTTGACGACGGCTTGGGATTCGGGCTCGGACATGGGGGTGTGGTCCTTGTGGATGAGGCCCGGGTTGGGGAATTCGCGGTTCAGGTCCACGCCCGCCGCGTTGGCGCGCTGGAAGCCACCGGCGTGGTTCTCGTTGACCGCCGTGGAGGAGAAGTAGTCGCCACCGGCCCAGCTGTCGGCGTTGGGGAACCAGACATTGACGATGATCTCGTCCAGTAGGGGCTGGAGTGCGGCGCCGTGGGGGCCGATGCCGGCGGCCAAGTCCTCGATGACACGGGCCATGCCTTCGCGGCCCGCGGCCTCGTTGGCGTGGATGCTGGCGGAGTAGCCAATCTGGAGCTTGTCCTCGCGGGGCGTGGCGCTCTGCTCGTTCGTGACCTCCACGAAGTACACCGGCAAGCCGCCCAGGGTCTCGCCGATGACCTTGACCTCGATGAAGTCGGGGTAATTCTCTTCGAGGTAGATCAGGCCGTCCTGGAACTGGTCGAACTGGATGAAGAACGACGAATCCATCGCTTCACAGAAGTAACGGAAGCTGGACTCGTCCACGTTGCTGCGCGCGTTGTTCGTCGCGCACGGCACGTCCGTGGTCCCTTGGGCTGCGGTCAGGGGGGTGAGCATCAGGGCGACCACCAGGACGCCGAGGGCACGCTGCATGCCCTTCGACTCCCGTCTCGCCTCTTCAAACCTTGCGTCCACGGAGTCGCGCGGGTCGTGCCCCACCGGCCACGGCGTCGCCTTCGCGTGCCGAAGCGCATAAGAATGGGACCCGAGTGGAGCGCCTTCGATGGCAAAGAAGAGCCAAGGACCAGGCATCCAGTCCGCCGCCGGCCTGATTCGGTACTTCGATGCCGAAGAGAAGAGCGCGTTCAAGATCCCGCCCGCCTCCGTCTTGGTGTTGGCCGGCATCGTGGGCGTCCTTGTCTTGATGGCTCGGGTCCTCTGGGAATACTGAGACCATGCCCCGCACCGCCTGGTTTTTGGCGGTCACTGGCGGCCTGGCCGGCGTCATCGCATTGATTGCGGGCCTCGTGGCGCGCTGGCAAGGCATCGACATCAACCTCTGGACCACCGTGTTGACGGCGCTCGTCGTCGGCATCTTCGTGGCGTTCCTGTGGATTGGTCGCGGCGACGACGAAGACGAAGAACCCGGAGCCGAAGGCTTCGAAGTGGTCTCCCGCAAGGAGACCGACGTGGTCGTCGAGCAACCCATCGAGGACGACGAGCGCGACTAATCGCGCCAGGCGTCGATGCGGGCCCACAGCTCGTCTGCGTCCGCCACCAATTCGTGCGCGTCCACGGGCGCGGCACCCCAATCCCAGCCACTGCCCCAGCGCACGCCAATGGTGTGGCACCCCGCCGCGCGCCCGGCGTCCACATCGAAGCTGGTGTCTCCCACCATGGCCGCGTCGCGCGGGTGACGACCCAAGCGCCCGCAAGCAGCGATCACGGGCGCCGGGTGGGGCTTCAGCTCCCGCACGTCGTCGTCGCCCACGATGGTGTCGAACAGATCCAGGCGGCCCAAGTTGCGCATCAGCACCGTCGCCTCCGACTCGCCCTTGGTGGTGACGATGGCGGTCTGCAGTCCCTCGGCGCGGCAACGGCGCAGCACCGCCTCGATGCCAGGGTACCACGACGCCAGCCGCCATGCTTCCTCCTCGTAGTAGCGGCGGAACTCCTGCACCATCCGCTCGATGGCGTGCACGTCTTCTGTGCGGGTGCGCAGGATGTCGCGCAGAGGCATCCCAATCAGCACCTCCTCGTTGTCGAAGGGGCGCAGGTCCTCGATGGCGACGGCAGCGTCGATGCTGGCCCGGATGCTGCCACCCGGATCGAGCAGGGTGCCATCCAGATCAAAGCACACCGTGTCCTTCATTCGGATTCCAGCTCCTGAAGCTGCGACTCCAGGCGGCTGCGGTTGGCGGCCACGAAACGGTACACGGCGGATTCCGCTTCCAGCACCGCACCGTTGTTGGCTGCCAAGGCGGCGATGCGCCACCCAAGCCCGGACAAGCCCGGGATGCGGCGCAGCACTTCGTTGATGGCCGCGGCGCCTTCGTGCAGCGTCTCGCCATCGTCAAACCACGCGGCCTGCAAGCAGCACTCCGGCCCAAGGCCATGGGCGGCCAACAGCTCGGCGTTGTCTTGGCAGGGCTTGGCCACGATGTCCGCGCCCCGGGCCTCGGCCCAACGCACGAAGCGCAAGCAGAATGCGCACTCCCCGTCGTACAGGAGCACGGCCCGGCCCGTGGGGCGCTCCAAACGGGCACCCGCGGCCGCACCAGCAATGCTTCCGGCGGCCAATCCAAGGCCCAAGGCAGACAGCACGGTGCGGACACGGGCCATGCCGGTGGCGACGGGCTCCTGCATGATGAGCATGGCGGGCGACGGCCCTTTGAACCAGGCCCGGGTCGGCGGAATCGTGCCCGCGCAGCGCCTCGACGGTCGCGCCCTTGCCAAGCGCCTCGAAGCCGACATCCGCTTGGAGGTCGACGCGATTCGCTCCACGTACGGCAAGGTCCCGTGCCTGGCCGTCATCCTCGTGGGCGACGACCCAGCCAGCCAAGTCTACGTGGGCCACAAGAAGAAGGCCTGCGCCCGGGTCGGCATCGAGAGCCGCGAACACCGGCTCCCCGACACGGCCAGCGAAGACGAATTGGTGGGCCTCATCGAGAAGCTCAACCGCGACGCGGACGTCAACGGCATCCTCGTCCAACTCCCCCTGCCCCACCGCATCCACAAGGGGCGGGTGCTGCGCAGCATCGTCCCGTACAAGGACGTCGACGCATTCCACCCCGAATCCGTCGGGCACGCCCTCATCGGGGACGATGGGATGTTGCCCTGCACGCCCAGCGGCATCGTGGCCATGCTTGACGACGCCGGCATCGCACTGCGCGGTGCCGAGGTGGTCATCATCAACCACTCCAACATCGTGGGCAAGCCCCTGGCGGCGATGCTCATCAATCGCGACGCTACCGTGACGGTGTGCCACGAGCACACCGTGGACATCGCGGCGCACACCAAGACGGCCGACATCGTGGTCACTGGCACCAGTGGTCACCGCCGCCTCACCGCCGACGACATCAAGGATGGGGCCGTGGTCGTGGATGTCTCCATCATCCGCGCCGAGGATGGCTCACTGCACGGCGACCACACCGAGGACGTCTGGGAGAAGGCCGCCTGGGTCAGTCCCGTCCCGGGCGGCGTCGGTCCCATGACCGTGGCCAGCCTCTTGCAAAACACCTTGCGCAGCCTGAAACGCAAGCTGGGCATCGTGGCCAGCCCGCCCGGCGCCACCTAGGGCGTCAGCGCGAAGGCCTGCACGTCCACTTCGACCGTGTCCCCTGCGCGCACCTCGAGGTCCTCGATGACCTCTGGTGGCAGGGCGACCACGAAGCGTCCTTCATGGAACTCGAGTCGTGCAAAGATGCTGTTGGGGCTCATGGCTTCGACTTGGTCGGCCAAGGCCATCACCTGCATGGCGCACAGGTGGAACAAAGGGAGGAGAGGAAGAGGGAGCGGGTCGGATCAGCACGTGATGCCGACGCCATCGAGCGTGACGCACAGGTCACTGGCCTCGTAGACGATGTCTGCCGTGGGGCGCATACGTCCTACTGGAGCGCGCGACCCACAAGGGCCGACTGGTGGATGGCCGGAACGCTCAGGCCAGCATCGGATCCAGGCCGCCGCGGGCCTCCAACGCGTACAAATCGTCGCAGCCACCAACGTGCTGGCCGTTGATGAAAATCTGCGGCACGGTCATGCGGCGGGAACGGTGCACCATCTCTTCGCGGGCGCCATCCACTTCTTCGATGTTGATCTCCTTGGCGGTCACGCCCTTGCGTTCCAGCAGGGACTTGGCTCGCACACAGTACGGGCACCAGGTGGTCGTGTACATCTCGACGTCTGCCATCGTGTCGACCCAGCCGGCCCTCGATTTATCGCTGTTGGCGTGGGTCAGTTGCGTGCCTTCTGGCCCATCCTGCGCCTGTCCACACAATGCATTTATGAGTCCGCCAGAATGGCCGCGACCGAAGACCATGCGCTCCATTCTGATTGCCGCTTCTCTCCTGGCCATCGCCCTGGCCGGCTGCTCCGACGACCCCCCGGCCGGCGAGCTGACCGGTTCCAGTGTCGCCGTGCCCGTCGCTGGCACCGTGACCCTCGATGAACAGACGTTCAACGAGCCCGCTCCGGCCAACCCCTCCCAACCGGGCCAGACCTGCCCCGGCCGCGACACCGCCCAGCAACAGCAGTGCACCTACCCCTACACCAAGCTGCACCTGCACATGATGAGCCTCCCCGACCCCCAAGCCGGTGAATACACCGCCATGCTCGCCAGCAGCAGCGGTGCCACCATGGACCTGGGTGCATTCGATGTCAACGGCACCGCGCCCAACTTCATGTTCGACCTCAACTTCGACAACGAAGACGACTGCACCGGCGAATACCAAGACGAAGGCTGCGTCCTCTCTGCCACCTACGACGAGATCCACGTCTACCTGGACGAGCTCCTCGTCGCCACCGCTCCCTTGCAGAACGGCGCCGGCTTCGTCGCCAACCCCGCCTTCGGCGGCCACGCCTTTGTGCTGACCTACGAGGGCAAGGACGCCACCGTCGAACTGAGCGGCAATGGCAACTTCACCTACGAACTCGTCCTGTACACGGCCGATGAGACCGGCGCCACCAGCGCGGCCGAGAACTACATCGTCACCGTTGGCAGCAACGAGGTCACCGCCGAGCTGGAGTTCGACCAGTACGCCGAGGCCCACATCCACGTGGCCGGCACCAAGGTCAACCTGGCCAAGGCCAGCGCCGAATAGACCCCCTCGGGTTCCCTCTTCCCCTTCCCCCTTTGCTTGCCTCCTGTTGAGGAGGCCGGCGGCCCCGACCGCCGCGCCCACAATCGTCATATAGGGCACCCATGTCGGCCGCGTTGTGCGCGCCTCCTTAATGGAGGCCGGACCGACCTGATCACCTGAGGAATGTCCATGGCAACCGGCATCAACGCAGCACGGAAGCTCAAGAACGACCGGCAGAAATTCCGCTGGTCTGACCGCTACTACAAGCGCCGTGCGCTGCGCCTGAAGGAAAAGGCCGACCCTCTGGGTGGCATCCCGCAGGCCCGTGGCATCGTCATCGAGAAGGTGGGCATCGAAGCCAAGCAGCCCAACTCCGCCATCCGCAAGTGCGTGAAGGTGCAGTTGATCCGCAACGGCCGCCAGATCACCGCCTTCGCGGTCGGTGACGGCGCCATCAACTACATCGACGAACACGACGAAGTGATGGTCGAAGGTATCGGTGGCCGCATGGGTCGTTCCTACGGTGACATCCCCGGTGTCCGCTTCAAGGTGATCAAGGTCAACAACGTGTCTCTCGACATGCTCGTCAAGGGCAAGATCGAGAAGCCGATGCGGTGAATCTCATGGTCGAAGAAACTGTCCAGACGGAAGAGCAACTGGCGGAAATCGCGGAACAAGAATCCGCCCCCGCCGAACCCGAGATCGAGCTCCCCGCCACGCCGCTGTTCGGCAAGTACGATGGCGGCGGCATCGAGGTCCGCGACCCCGGTCTCCAGCGCTACATCAAGCTCACGCTGGTTGGCCTGCCCCACAGCAGCGCCCGCCACGCCAACAAGCGCTTCGCCAAGCAGAAGACCAACGTCGTCGAACGCTTGATCAACGCCTGCATGCGCGGCGAAGTCTACAACGGCAAGAAGGGCAAGGCCTACGCCGTTGTCGAAGACGCCTTCGAGCGCATCGCCGACAAGACCAAGGAGAACCCCCTCCAGGTCTACGTCCAGGCCCTCGAGCACTCCGCGCCCCGCGAAGAAGTGACCCGCCTCCGCTACGGTGGCATCAACGTCCCCAAGGCCGTCGACGTCGCGCCCATGCGCCGCCTCGACATCGCCATCCGCAACATCGCCAAGGGCGGTCTGGCTGGTAGCCACAAGAGCACCAAGCCCGCCGCCCACTGCCTCGCCGATGAAATCATCAAGGCGAGCAAGGGCGACACCGCGAGCTTCGCGGTGGGCAAGAAGGACGAGATGGAACGCGTGGCCAAGTCGGCCCGCTAAGCTCGCACCACCGGATCCGGCCCCGGCCGGAGCCCACTTTTTCCTCTTCCTCTCCTTTTGTTTGGCCTCCGCGGATTCCGCGAGACTGGCCCTGTTCCGTGGTTTCTGACCCACCCTGCTCAAAAGACGCGGGGAACTTTGGGACTTGATGCGTCTCCCCCTTGGGGCCTTCGCCCTGGCACTCCTCGTGGCCTTCGCCACCGGCGTGTCGGCCGGCCCAAGCGACGCCTCACCCCACAAAGGCGCCCCCGCGGACGCCGGCGACGGCGACCCGGCCGGCAAACAACACGGCAAGAGCGCCAAGGAAGTTCCCGGGCCCCACGACACGCCCAGCCAGCACAAGGGGCCCGAGAAGCCCGCGTCGTCGGCCCCCTCGGCGGCGGGCCCAGCCAGCCAGGGCGAGGGTGGCAAGAAGCACGCTGCGCATCCGCACAAGCACCTTGCGGAACCCGGGTTGGAGGTGCTCGACGCCCCGGTCGTTGGGACGCCACCAGTGGATCGCTCCGGCGACGCCCTCTGGTGGATCGGCCCTGCCATCGACGAGCCCATCGTGGACGAACCAAGCCCGGCCAGTGATGGCCCTCTGGATGTGCCCCTGTCCTGGCCCCTGCCCACGGCCGTCCTGGTGGTCGACGACGGTCGACTCGACGCCTCCGCATCCTTCTCCGAGATGGGCCGCATCGTCGCGTACCGCTTCATCGGCGACGGCCTTCCAGGGACATGGCAGGCATCGCCCGTCGTCTACGTCGACCTCCCACCCGGCATCCACACCATCCGCTTGGACGTGCGCGACGACCAGGGCCACATCCACACCGCCGCCAAGACATTGATCGTGGACGACTCCGCCCCGGACCAACGCGTACCGGCCTTGGGACCCGCAGGGGCTTTGGGTGTCCTCTTGTTGCTTCGTCGTCGATGACCGTCTCCATCCGTTGGCAGATTGCGTTGGCCGTGACGCTGGTCACGGTGCTATCGCTTGCCGTTGGTGCGACGGTGGCCCTCATGGAATCCGAGAACCGCCTCCAAGAGCGGCGGGAGGCCCAGCAAGAGCGGGCCGAACAGGATGCCGCCGCCGACGTGGCCGCCATCTGGTCCCGCGCCCAAGGCCGCCTCCTTGGTCTGGACGCCGCATTGGATGGCCGCTACGACAACACCACCTTTGGTGCCAAGGTCGGTGAGCTGGGCATCCTCGAAGGCGATCTGGCTGCCGTGGCGCTCGTGGTCGACGAACGCGTCGTCCACGTCCGGCCCCCCGACGCCATCATGCAGGGGCCATACCTTGTCCACACCGACTCGGGTCGGCTGCAAGGCCAAATCGCGGACGACGTCGTGCGCCTCGTCTTGGACCGCGCCGCCCGCGGCCTCGACGGCGGCCGGGTCGCCTGGCAAGCGTCCGGTGACGGCATGCCCGTCGATGGCATGCCGGGCGTGATTGTCGCGGACCTGCCACCGGCGGACCAGGCCGACCGATGGCGTGGCTTCTGGGCTGCTAGCAGCAGTGGGTTCATCGTCGCCGGCGGCACGTTCCTGGGTGGTGCCGTCGTGGCGGGTCTTGTCCTGCGGCCGCTGCGCGACCTGGAAGATGCCCTGGATGCCGTGGCCGCTGGCAAGGCCGATGAGGTCAAGGTCGGGGGCGCCGCGGAATTCCAACAACTGGCTCGCAGCATGAAAGAGACCGCCGTCACCGTGGCCCAAGAGCGGGAACGCAGCAAGGCTCGGGTCCAGGAACTGGATACGGTCGCCCAACGCCGTGGCGCTGAACTCGAAGACCGCGACGCGACCTTGGCCGCCTTGTTCCAAGGCATCAGCCACGACGTCAAAGGCCCCCTCATCTCCGCCACCAGCCTCATGGGTCGCCTGGACCACCAGACGGACGAGGAGGAACGGCAACTGGTCATGGACCGCGCCAAAGCCAACCTCGTTCGGGTCGGCCACGCCGTCGACCAAATGGTGAGCTTCAGCCGCGCCCTGCGCGAACCCGCGGTCAAGGAGGTCGCTGTCGATGAGGTCTTGTCCGGCGCCGTGGCCCAAGCCCGCCGCAAGGCCCGAGGCATGGGCCGCCACGTCACGGCCCGCGGCGGCTACCTCCGTGCCCGCTGCGACCCAGCGCGCCTGGAGGCTGCGATGCAAGCCCTGTTGGACAACGCGTACCGCTACGGCGGCAACGTGGAAGTGTCCTGGGATGACGCGGAAGGGCCACGCATCG
>JBFKTF010000046.1:0-11876 GCA_041636435.1 Thermoplasmatota archaeon | reverse complement strand
GGTCGTGGCGGGCGCCACATCCCCGGCAATGGCTGGTGCGGTGGGTCGGGGCCATGGGGGGCAATGGAGGAAAGGAGAAGTTCAGGAACGCGGCCTGGTCTGTGAAACTACTCTTCTTCGTCGGCCGGGGGCGTGAAGGCGGGGTATTCCTCCACGAGGCGGACCTTGATGGGCTCGCCAGCGGCCTGCTTGAGTTCATTGACGACGCGGAACTTGGCCATGGGCCATTCGCGGTCGAACTTGGCCTGGTCGGGCACTTCGAGCTCGAGGGTATCGTCGGTGAGCGTGAAGGGCGCGCCACCAACAAACAGGCCTTCAAGGACGGCTTCGACCTTGTCCTTGCGGTCCTGGATGATCTTGCGCAGCGTGATCTCGTAGCGAAGGTCCTTGCCGGCCAAGTCGTGGTTCATGTCCAAGCGGACGCGGCCACCGGCCACGCGGCTCACGACGGCGCGCTGGCCCTCGTAGTTCAGGCTCATGCCCACCTGGGGCTGGACCTTCTGCTTGCGGAACATCGCCATGGGGACGTCCTTGATCTTGGCGGCGTCGCGGGCGCCGTAGGCTTCGGCGGCGGGGACGTCGATGGACTTGGCGTCGCCTTCCTTCATGTCGACGATGCGGCGCTCCAGGCCGGGGATGATTTGGCGTTGGCCCAGGGTGATGGTCAAGGGGCGGTACGCCTTGTCTTCGCGGTGGATGCCCAGTTCCTTGGCCTTCTCCTCGTCGGAGGTGTCCAGGGCTTCCTTGCCGGTCCACAGGGTGTAGTCAAAGCGCACGACGTCGCCGTCAGCCAGGCTCATGGGTCGCGCGACAATGGACCCCTATTTGACGGGCGCGCCGGTCAGCACAACTTGTCGGCGGTGTCGTACAAGCACTTGCCGCCTTGGCTCTCGTACAAGATGGTGCGGCCACTCTGGATGTGGTACTCGATGAAGCTGCGGCCTTCGGTGAGGCTGTGGCATGCGTTGTTGTCCACTTGTTCCACGGTGTGCACGATGCCAGGCACGGGGAACTGGGTCTCGATGGTCACGCTGCTCTGGGGCTGCGTGCTCAACAGGGAGCCCTTGCACTCCTTGTCCACCACCTTGGCGCCCACGGCGGTGTCGTTGGCATACATCACGCCGCCCGCCACGCCGACGGCGGCCACGAGGCCCACGACGGCAATCAGAATCCAAGCAATCAACCCAACGCCTTGGTCGTCCACGAGGCTCCACGTCCGCCGGGACTTGAAGCCGTTTCGGCCCCTTTTGCTCGGGAGAATTGATGGGTGTCCTTTTCAAGCGTCGACCACCTGTGCCCCGCACCGAGGGACGGATGGTGTCGGACGACAAGGGGCAACAGCAGACGCCAGGCGACGACGAGCCCATTGAGCTCGGGGCCCCCACGGAAGTGGCGGTCGACGAACCCGCCGCGGAACCATCCAGTGACGACGTCCCCGAAGCGGTCGAGGCCGAGCCCGTCGATGCCCCCGCCGACGAGGCGGAGACCATCGATGCGGAGCCCGTCGTCCAAGCGGACACGGCCACCATCGAGGCCCCCCAGGACGGCGACGCATTCCCGGTCGTGGCCATCGGGGCCAGCGCCGGCGGCTTCGAGGCCTTCCAGGAACTCCTGGAGAACTTGCCCTCGGACACCGGCATGGCGTTCGTGCTCATCCAGCACTTGGACCCCACGCAAGAATCGTTCCTCGCGGACCTCCTCAACCGCCGCTCCACGCTGCCCGTCAAGGAAGGCGAACAGGGAGAAATTGTCGAGCCCAACCACGTCTACGTCATCCCGCCCCACAGCATGATGACCATCCAGGAGGGCTGCCTGGAACTGGAGCCGCGTGGCCGTGTGCGCGGCTTGCAAGGCGCCATCGACCAGTTCATGAGCAGCCTCGCCGCCGACCGCGGCAACAAGGCCATCGGCGTCATTCTCTCGGGTACCCTTAGCGATGGTGCCCGTGGCTTGACAGAGATCAAGGCCGCCGGCGGCTTCACGTTCAGTCAGAACCTGCAATCCGCCAAGTTCCCCGACATGCCCCGCAACGCCATCAGCAGCGGGCACGTGGACTTCGTGATGCGGCCCAGCGAGATTGCCCTGCAACTTGGCTGGCTTGCCCGCCAATTGGCCAGCCTCCCCACCGCCACCGAAGAACCGGGAGGTCCCGAGGAAGAGAAGGCGATTGAGCACTTGCTGCAAGTGGTGCGCAAGCGCACCGGCGTCGACTTCAACCAGTACAAGCGCGCCACCAGCCGGCGCCGCATCCAGCGCCGCATGATTGCGACGCACCAGGACAGCTTGGCATCGTACGTGGATTTCGTCATCCGAGACCACAACGAGACCCAAGCGTTGGCCGACGAGCTGCTCATCCACGTGACGCAGTTCTTCCGCGACAAGGGCGTCTGGGATTACTTCGCCGAGCGCGTCCTGCCCGAAGCGCTGCGGGAACACCATTCCGACGAGCCCCTTCGTGTCTGGGTCCCGGGTTGCAGCAACGGCGCCGAGGTCTACACCATCGCGCTCATCGTCTTGGAATACCAACGCACCAAGGGCAAGTCGTTCCCGGTGCAGATCTTTGGTACCGACATCTCCGAGAACGCCATCCGCACGGCCCGCGCCGGCGTCTATGGCCAAGACATCCTCGATGACGTTCCCCACGACCTGCTGCGTCGCTATTTCACGCAGGTCAGCACCGGCTTCGAGGTCACGAAGACCGTCCGGAGTCTCTGCGTGTTCGCCATCCACGACATCATGCAGGACCCGCCGTTCAGCAACATCAACATCGTGAGTTGCCGGAACCTGCTCATCTACCTCGACACCGCCGCGCAGCGCCGCGTCTTTGGTGTCCTCCACTATGCCCTCCGCCCAGGAGGCATCCTCATTCTCGGCAGCTCCGAATCGACGGGCCGCGCCGACAATCTCTTCAGCCCGATTGACCGCGATACGCGGATCTACACCCGACGCACAGGAGCGACGAATTTCTTGGAACCGTTCACCCAACGCAAGGATGGGGCCGCCGAGCCCCGCCTGCCCGGCGAGGCCAGCGACAACTTGCAGCAAACCCAGGCCCCGGAGTCGACGCTGCGTCGTGAGATTGACCGCCTCATGGTGGAGCGCTTCAGCCCCACCAGCATCGTGGTCAACAAGGACCTCGACGTGGTCTTCGTCCGCGGCGATCCCAGCGCCTACATTCGGCCCGCCACGGGACCCACCAGCATCAACCTCATGAAGATGGCCAAGGGCGACTTGGTCACCGACCTGCGTGACTTGGTGCGCCGAGCCCTCGAAGACCGCGGCCCGGTCACCAAGAACAACATCTCCTACATGGCCGACGGCGATCTGCGCCACGTGAACGTCGAAGCCGTACCGGTGCGCACCCGCTTCGGCGTGCTGGAGCACGTGCTGTTGACGTTCAACGAAGTCCACCGGCCGGCCGAGAATGGTCGCGTCAAGACCAAGAAGGCCAGCGGCAGTGGCGGATTGTTGTCAATCTTTGGTGGCGGTGGAAAACGCAGCAAGGAGATGGAGAAGCGCATCCATCACCTAGAGCACGAGCTCGCCGCCGCCCGAGAGCATTTGGAATCGGTGGTCGAGGACTACGAATCCACCGTGGAAGAGCTGCGTTGCGCCAACGAAGAGATTCTCAGCAGCAACGAGGAACTGCAATCCACCAACGAGGAACTGCAGACCGCCACGGAGGAATCGCAATCCACCACGGAGGAACTGCGCACCCTGAACGAGGAGTTGATGCACCGCTCGCAAGAAGTGCACAAGATCAACAACGACTTGATCAACCTCCTCAACAGCGTCGAGATTCCAATCCTGATGCTGGGCCCCGATCTCACGATTCGGCGCTTCACGCGCCAGGCCGAGGCCCTGCTGAACCTGATTCCCACGGACATGGGGCGACCCTTCAGCGACATCCACCACCCCTTCCACGAAGTGGAGTTGGAAGAAGCGATTCAGCAGGTCGTCGAGTCGCTGCAAGTCCGCCGGCTCGAAGCCAAGGACGACAAGGACCACCCCTACGAAATCCACGTGCACCCCTACCGCACCACGGACGACCGCATCGAGGGCGTGGTCCTCTTGTTCATGGACCGTGAGGCCCGGTCTTGAAGCTCCAGGCCACGATCAGCGAATTCGTCGCCACCGCACACCTCGACCTCGAGGGAGAGATTCAAAGCTGCAACGAGCTGTTTGCTGAGCTTGTGGATGGCGACACCGACAACCTGGTCGGGGCCACCATCGAGCAGGCCGGCATGTTCCGCCACGTCATGGGCGAATGGCTTCGCACCGTCCAAGGCAGTGCCGACCCAGTCCACCTCAGCACCCAAGTCAAGACCGGCGCGGGCCGGCGCTTCCAAGTCGCCACCGTGGCACAGGTCGTGGACGACCACGTCTTCCTCGCCGCCATCCCCGCCGTGCTGACCAAGCGGGATGCACGCCACGACAACCTGGAAGAAATGGAGGACCAGGAGTTCCGTCGCGCCCTCGTGGCGGGCGCGGACGTGGCCGGCATCGGCATCGCCATCAACGTCGTCGATGAACATGGCTCCAGTCGCCTTGCGTTCATCAACAAGGCCGGCGCCGACATGCTGGGTCGCAGTCCCGATACCTTGCGCAACGGACCACCCTTCCCGCCCCGCATGGCGCGGGACATCAAGCAGTCGGCCATCAAGTGACCCACCAAGGAAGGCGACCGCGTCATCGAGGTCGGCATGGCCAGTGGCCACTACTGGGGCCAACAGGCCAGTTTCGTGTTCTTCCAAGACGTCACGGAACGCACGCAGATCGAAGCGGAACGCGATCGTCTGTTGAACCAAGTGGAGAAGGCCCACCAGGACCTGCAAGACTTCACGCGGGGCACCACTCACGACTTGCGCGCTCCATTGCGCAGCATCAGCGGCTTCGCCACGCTCCTGGAGCGCCGCATGCGCGACCGCATCGGGCCAAGCGAAGTGCGGCTCATCGACAGCATCGTCCAAGGCAGTCGCCGCATGGACGAACTCCTGGATGCCTTGACGCACTTCGCCGCCGTCGGGGCCCACGACGTCGAAGCCACCAGCGTCGACCTGAACGACGTCATCGGCGAGGTCATCGCCGACTTGAGCTTCGAAATCAGCGCCGAAGGCATCCGCGTCGAAGTGGATGCCTTGCCCGTCATCGAAGGCGACCGCCTGTTGCTTCGCCAATTGTTGCAGAACCTGGTCGGCAATGCCCTCAAGTTCCGCCGCAGCGACGAACACACCGTCGGCGTGGAGGCCGATGTGGACGACGAAGCCTGGATTCTGGCGGTCTACGATACCGGCATCGGCATGGATTTGGCCAAGTGCCAAGGCCTGTTCCAACCCTTCAAGCGCTTCCACGACCGGCAACGCTACCCGGGCTCCGGCATCGGCTTGGCGACTTGCAAGCGCATCACGGAGATGCACGGCGGCTCCATCACCGTGGATTCCAAGCCAGGGGAGGGCAGCCGGTTCACGGTGCGGATCCCCAAGCGTTCCACGCATTCGAGCGAGCCTTGAGTCGGCTCCAGGGACACAGATGCATGCATGCGTCGCATCCTGGAGGTCGGTGAGGGCCGCCCCCTACCCAACTTGCAAGGCGAAGTCCGTCACGTCCCTACCTTGGATGCCGCCATCGAAGCGGCCGCCGCATCCGACGTCGTTCTTTGGCGAAGCCAGAACCCGGATGCCGATGTGCACGCGGTGGCCCGCCTCGTGAGTCAGGCCCCCATCATCGTCATCGGTCCCGAAGGCGACGTCGTCCTGGCCACTGAGGTCCTCTTGGCCGGCGCCGAAGACTACGTGGAAGAACCCGCCATCGACCACGCCACCCTCCATTTGGCCATCGAATGCGCGATTACGCGGGCTCGCCGGCGTCAAGACCACGAAGCCGCCCGTGAAGCGGCCTTCCAGGCGGCGGTGCATGAACGAGAAAGCGCCCTGCGCCGCAGCCTCATCGACCACCTCGCCGACCGACTGCACAACCCGCTCACCATCCTCACCTTGCAGACCAGTATCCTCGCCCATCGGCTACCCGAGGCCGAGCGCCACCGCGTCCAGCAAGTGCAACGCGCCACGCGCCGCATGCGCGCCATCATCGACGACATCTCCGCTGCCTACCGCGCGGAGACGGTCGACGTGGGCGACATCCAACCCATCGAGTTGGGTGCCGTGCTGCGCTCCTGCCTGGAGGGCGAGGACGAACGGGTCCGCTCCACCAAGTGGGGGGTCCGCGCGGAGCCGGCGTGGATTCGCAGCGACCCCCACCTGGTGCGCCAGATTGTATGGCACCTCATCGAACACGCCAGCGTCGCCACCCCGCCCGGGGAGCGCGCCGCCGTGGACGTGGATGCCGACAACGACGGCGCCACGATTCGCGTCCACGTGACATCCCCACCGGCTCGTCAAGCATTCGAACCGTTTGCTGGACTTGATGACCTGGCCACCGAAGGCGGGCTCGGCCTCGAACTCTACGTGGCGCGCCGCATGGCACGCCGCATCGGCGGCGACGTGGTCATCCAAAGCGACCCCGACGGCTGCACCGTCGTGATGCGTTTGCCCGCGGCCGCGCGTCTTCAGCCTTCGGCCGCGTAGTAGAACTCGCCCGCTTCGCGCTGTTGGCGATCCAAGCGACTGCCGGGCTTGTTGATGCGGGGACGATGGGTCTCGTTGTCGCGGCGGAACGTCACGTCCACGCCATCCAGGAACTTGTTCATGCCCTCACGCAACGGGTGCGGGCCGCTGGTCTCACCGCGGACGCCTGGCTCGCCACCAAACACCATCATGGAGTCGGCCACCAGATCCAAGAAGTAGACGTCGTGGTCCACGATCAACGCACTGCGCCCCTTCTTCTCCATGACGCGGCGAATCGTCTTGGCCGCCTGGATGCGCTGGTTGGAATCGAGGTAGGCACTGGGCTCGTCGAGCAGGTAGATGTCCGCGTCGCGGTACAAGCACAACGCGATGCTGAGACGTTGCAGTTCGCCACCCGAGAGGCGCTTGACTTCCTTCTCGTGCAAGGCCTCCAATTGCAGGGGCCGGGCGATTTCTGCCTTGTAGAACCCGCTTTGCAACAATTCGGGGGCCTCCGTCATCAGGAGCGTCTTGACGTCGCCTTCGAATTCCGCCTTGATGTATTGGGGCTTGTAGGCGACGCGGGCTTCGGTCTCCACTTCGCCTTCGTCGGGCTCCAGCACGCCGGCCAGCATCTTGGTGAAGCTGGTCTTGCCGGTGCCGTTGGCGCCCACGACGCCGACCACTTCGCCCACGTGGATGGTGCCGGGCTCGGACTCCAATGTGAAGTCGCCCAACTTCTTCTTGAGCCGCGGGAACCGCACCAGCGGATCCAGGTCGGCACTGTGCTTCGGGGGCTTCAATTCGAACTTGATGGCCTCGTCGCGCACCCGGATGTTCTCTTCCGGGAAGTAGCCGTCCAGGTAGGTGTTGATGCCGTTGCGCACGCCCTTGGCGGCGGTCATGACACCATAGGCGCCTTCCTCACCGTAGCACAAGTGGATGTTCTCGCTCAGGAAGTCCAGCACGGCCAAGTCGTGCTCGATGACCAAGACCCGCTTGGTCTGGGCCAACTCCATGATGACCTTGCTGACGCGCAGGCGTTCGTGGATGTCGAGGTAGCTGCTGGGCTCGTCAAAGAAGTAGACGTCCGCTTCCTTCAGCAGCGTCGCGGCGATGGCGATGCGCTGCAATTCGCCACCACTGACCTGATCCAGGTTGCGGTCCATGATGTGGTCGATGTTCAGCTTCGGGATGACCTGGTCCCAGCGCCCATCCTTGTCCACGGCCTTGAGCAATTCGCTGACCTTGCCCTGGAACGCCTTCGGGATTTGGTCCACGTACTGGGGCTTGCGGGCGGTCGTCAACTTGCCCGTGCTGACGTGCTTGAGGAACTCACCCAACTCGGTGCCCTTGTACTTCTGCAGCACCGGTTCCCAAGTGGCTTCGTTCTCGTAATCGCCGAGGTTGGGAATCTCCTCACCACTGAGGATCTTCATGGCCGTCGACTTGCCGATGCCATTGGGTCCCAGGATACCCACCGGAGCACCGACGCGGGGCACGGGCAAGCGGAACAAGCGGAAGCCGTTCTTGCCGTACTGGTGGATCATCTCGTCTTCCAACGCTTCGGGCAGGCCAATGATGCGGATGGCGTCGAAGGGGCACTTGTTGACGCAGATGCCGCAGCCAATGCACAGATCCTCGCTGATGATGGGCTTGCCGTGCTCGCCCATGTAGATGGTCTCCGTGACGCCACTGCGCACCGGCGGACAGAAGCGGATGCACTCCTGGCTGCACTTGCGTGGTTGGCAGCGGTCTTCGAGCAAAACAGCGACGCGGAGGCTCACTGGGTCCCGCGACTCCGGTCTGATTGAAAAACGCCGGGATGGCGGCTTCCCCAAAGCCCTTCAAAGCGGGCCCCGTGGAACGCATCGTGACGGGGCTTCCCAGCATCCCCATGGCCGGCCAGGACGCGCCCAAGGGCAGCCCCGGCCTCAGCGCCAGTGGCAAGCCACGCTTGCCGGAATGGTTCAAGGTCAAGGCCCCCGGCGGCGAAGCCTACAAGGCCATCTCCAGCGCATTGCGCGAGCGCGGCCTGGCCACGGTCTGCGAAGAGGCCCGCTGCCCGAATCTCAGCGAGTGCTGGAGCAGCGGCGACCGCGGCGTGGGCACCGCCACCGTCATGGTCATGGGCGACACCTGCACACGGGGCTGCCGATTCTGCTCCGTCAACACGGGCATCCCGCAAGCCCTGGACCCCGAGGAGCCCCGCAAGACCAGCGAGGCCGTCGGCATCATGGGCGTGGGCTACGTGGTCATCACCAGCGTCGACCGCGACGACCTGCCCGACGGCGGGGCCGACCATTTTGGCCAAGTCATCGAGCAATGCAAGGCGGACCACCCCGATTTGCTTGTGGAGGTCTTGACGCCCGACTTCCAAGGGGACGAGGACGCCCTGCAGCGGGTCATCGACGCCCAACCCGACGTCATCGCCCACAACATTGAGACCGTCCGCCGCCTCAGCCCCACGGTGCGTGACAAGCGCGCCGACTACGACCAGTCCCTGCGCGTGCTGCAAGCCTACAAGGACCGCGGCGCCCGCTTCACCAAGACCAGCATCATGGTCGGCCTTGGTGAGACCGAAGACGAAGTCGTGCAGACCCTGCAGGACCTCCGCGCCCACGACGTGGACATCGTCACGTTCGGCCAATACCTGCGCCCCACGCAGACCCCCGCACACTTGCCGGTGGTCGAATTCGTCCACCCGGACCAATTCCGTCACTACAAGCAAATCGCCGAAGACATGGGTTTCCTCTACGTCGCCAGCGGCCCCCTGGTTCGCTCGAGCTACAAGGCCGGGGAATTGTTCATGGAAGGCCTGATCCGCAGCGAAAACCCCGCCTAGGCGACGACCTTATCCCGGGACGCCGTGCGCCCCGTGTGGGGATTCCCGAGTACCTCCCGTACATCCAGTTCTTTGGCCAATTGGCCCTCATCTCGGCCGCAGCGTTTGCGGGGTACCAACTCATCCTGACGCGCCGCGAACGCAACGAACACGGCGCCTTGGAGGTGTTGGAGCACGTGCAGTCCCCCGAATTCCGCCAAGCCTACGCCAAGGTCTGGACGCTACCCCTCGACGCCACGCCCGACGAGGTCCGCAGCCAAGGCGCGGAGATGGAGGACGCCATCGACTGCGTCATGATGAGCTTCGAGAGCCTCGGGGTCATGGTCCACAACCGCATCGTCCCCCTGGAACTGGTGGATCAAGTGATTGGCGGCTTCCTGCGCGAGTCATGGCGCCGCAGCAAGCAATACATCCTGCAACGCCGCGAAGAGCTGGGCTCCAGGCGCTACGGCGAATGGTACCAGTGGCTGGCCGAGCACTTGGCCGTGGAGACTCGCCGCAGCGTCGGCGCCTACGAGGCATTCCGCCACTGGGAACCATAGCCGCTGCGGCTAAGGACCCTCGGCACCGTCCCTGGGCGTGGCCGACCTCACCACCGCTGCCCTCGTGGCCCAGATCGTCGTTGGAGCCGCCGTCTTGGCGATGATCAGCTACGCCGCCTTCGAATTCCGACGCTACCACGCGCGACAAGAGGCCAGTGCCGCCATGGACACCATCCGGACCATGCTGAGCCACGACTTCCTGGAATCGGTGCAAGTCTTCTACGGCATGCCCGACGACTTGGCGGCCGACGACGTCTACCGGGACCCGAGCCGCCACCAAGCGGCCACCACGGTGGGCTTCCACTACGAGGTCATCGGGTACATGGTATTCCGAGGCATCGTGCCGCTGCGCATGGTCGCCCAATTGACCGGCCCCAGTGCCCAAATGGCGTGGACCAAGCTAAGCGACTGGGTCGACTCCGTGCGCACCGAGCGTGGCTCACCCCAGGCGTACGAGTGGTTCGAATGGCTGGCCCTGCAATTGGACAAGCACCCGGTGCCCGGCAAGACCGGGCCGGCCCCCCAGTCCTACGCCGATTGGCGCCCGCAGCACTAGACTCGGTTGGCGTCGGGAAAGTCGCGGCTCAATCCGGCCTTGAAGTTCGTCACCTTGGACCAGACGGCACCGTGCAGCTTCTCCATTTTGCCGGTGCGCGGCGTCATCGCGTCGTAGCAATCCTGCAACTGCTTCATGTCGCGCGTGACGATGTCGATGTGCCATTCCCCGAGGGATTCGGGGCCAAAGCCCAGCTTGCGCCGCAGAATTGACCAGGACTCAATCACTCCTTGCTCCACCAAGTGGTCGTGCATCGCCTGGACGGCACCGTAGAAGTCCATGTCGTGCACGCCCGGGCGCAGGTCGACCCAAATCTGGTAGTGGTCCACGGCCAGAGATGCCGCACCTCGTTCTTGGAATCGTCGCCCCAATGCACCAAGATGGGCATCCCTCCAGGAGAGCAAGCAGCCATCTGAACTGCTATTCAGATGGCGGCCGCGCCCCTTATACAAGCCACCTTCATCGCGCGGCCAAAGAGGACTGACCGTGTCGAAACCAATGACGATCTTGGAATCGCGCAAGCAGGACCTCGGGCTCGACCTGAGCGACGAGGACCTGCGCAAGATGTACACCACCATGGTGCGCACGCGCAAGATGGACGACAAGCTAAACCTCCTGCAGCGCCAGGGCCGCATCGGCTTCTACCTCGCCTGCACCGGCCAGGAAGCCATCGGCGTCGGCAGCGCCTACGCCATGGAGCAGGACGACTGGTTCTTCCCCCACTACCGCGACCAATCCATCCCCCTGCTGAAGGGCATCCCCATGCAGAAGATGGTCCACCAGTGCTTTGGCAACTCGGCGGACAACACCAAGGGCCGCCAGATGCCGGTCCACTACTCGTTCCGCGAGATCAACTACTACTCCATCAGCAGCCCCCTGGGCGTGCAAATCATCCAGGCCGCAGGCGCCGCCTACGCCATGAAGTACAAGCAGACCGGCCAGGTCGCCATGACGTACTTCGGCGACGGCACCGCCAGCGAAGGGGACTTCCACAGCGGCATGAACTTCGCCGCCGTCACCAAGAGCCCCTGCATTTTCATGCTGGAAAACAACCAATGGGCCATCAGCGTCCCATTGGAGAAGCAGCACGGCAACACCAACCTCTTCGAGAAGGGCCCCAGCTACGGCATGCCCGGCGTCCGCGTCGACGGCAACGATGTCTTGGCCATGTACCAGGCCACCAAGGAAGCCATCGAACGCGCCCGCAACGGCGAAGGCCCCACCCTCATCGAAGCGGTCACCTACCGCCGCGCCGCCCACAGCACCAGCGACGACCCCACGCGCTACTGCCCGCCGGAAGAACTAGCAGAGGCTGAGAAGAAGGACCCCATCATGCGCTTCGAGAAGTACCTCAAGAAGCGCGACCTCAT
>JBFKTF010000045.1:0-11982 GCA_041636435.1 Thermoplasmatota archaeon | reverse complement strand
TGATGCCACTTTCGTGGACACATCTTGATGTATGGGAGCTCCATAGTAGAGGGCATGGCGCAGACCATCACCCAAACACCCATCGACGCCTTCGTGCAACGAATGCAAGACCCCCGCATGGCCGCGACGTTGCAAGTGCAATCCGTGGCCTTGCAGGCCATCCATCGATTCCTGCACGACGAGGGAATCACCCAACTCATGCCCGTCATGCTCAGCCCCGTGACTGATCCCCTGAACCATCCGGTGCACGACTCCAGCATCGAGTACATGGGGCAGAAATTGGAACTCACTCGTTCGATGATTCTGCACAAGCAGGCCGCCATGCTCACGGGCGTGCCCGGGCTCTACATCATGTCGCCCAACGTCCGATTGGAGCAAGCCGAATGCGCTTCCTCGGGGCGCCACTTGATTGAATTCACCCAAGTCGACATCGAACTGCCCGGCGCCGACAAGGACACCTTCATGGACCTCATCGAACGCATGGTGGTCCACGTCATGCAGAGCGTCCAAGACGAGGCTGCGGAGGCCCTGGCGGTGCTGGGGCGCTCCTTCACGGTCCCCAGCCTGCCATTCGAACGCATTGAATCCGCCAGCCTCCGTGATCAACCCGACTGGGAAGCCAAGGCCTCCAAGGAACGGGATGCTCCGTTTTGGGTCATGGACCACGAAAGGGAGTTCTACGACAAGGAAGACCCCGACCGCCCAGGCTACTACCACAACTACGACCTGGTCTGGCCCGAAGGCTTTGGCGAAGCATTGAGCGGCGCCGAGCGGGACCACGAACACGACGTGTTGATGCGCAAGATCCACGCACGAGACCAGGACCCGCAGGACTTCGCATCGTACTTGGAACTGGCCCGCGCCGGGCACTTGCAGGCCAGCGCCGGCGGTGGCATGGGCATCGAACGCCTGGTGCGCTACCTGACCGGCGCCAAGCACGTGGCCGACGTGATGCCGTTCCCGCGGGTGCCGGGGCAAGCCATCCTGCTGTAGGCTACAAGCGGTACCGTGGGTGGCAAAACCAGAAATGCGGTGATGCCGATGTCCGCGCATGGCCGACAAGAAGCAGGTTGCCGTCTGGGTCCTCGCTGTGCTGGGGTCCATCCAGTTCTTCTTTGCTGGAATCACCAAGGTGATGGGCACCGGCATTGTGGACATGATCCACAACAACTTGGGGACTCCGTACTGGATGCTCACGGCGATTGGCGCGGTCGAAACCATCGGAGCCGCCGCCTTGTTGTGGCCCAAGACGCGCTGGTATGCCGCCGAGGTGCTTGCCGGCATTGTGTTCGTGGCCGCCATTTGGCACATCGTCAAAGCCGACTGGGGTGGCCTGCCAGCGGCCCTGATTGCCTTGGCCATCACCGGCACCTTGTCGTGGCTGGACCGCCCCGAATGGTTCCGCCAGAAGTACTTCTGATGCGGCCCGCCGCACCCATATGGGGCGGCTCCCATGGCGGTGCATGGCGTGGCAGCTGCAAGCCATCCGCACCACCCTCCGGCTTCTCCCGGCGCCCTTGCGTGAACGCTTGGCCGTCCGCTTGTTCCTGACGGTGCGGCGTCACCGCGAGCCGCCCCGAGAAGAGGATTGGCGCAGCCGCGGCAGCGAGATGCAGGTCGCCGGATTGGAAGCGGTCGTCTACGGCGCACCGGACCGCCCCGCCGCCATCCTCATCCATGGCTGGGAAGGCCGTGGGCTGCAACTCTGCGCCTACATCGATCCCTTGGTCGCCGCAGGCCACCGGGTCATCGCGTTGGACGGGCCGGGGCACGGCGGCAGCGACGGCATGCCGGGCCTGCCCAGTTGGAGTGCCGCCTTGGAGCGCGTCATCCACGAGGTGGATCCGGCCATCATCATTGGGCACAGCTTCGGTGGGGCCGCCAGCATCGTCGCCGCCGCCCGCACGGAGTACCAAGGCCAGATTCTCTGCCTCGGGGGGCCACCGGAGACCATGCGCATCTTCGAGCGCGCGCGGGAATTCATGGGCCTCCCGCCAAGCGGTCTGCCTCGGTTCTTGGCGCTCTTGCGCCGGCGCTACGAGGGCATCGAATTCCAAGACGTCCTCGACATCGAAGCCGCCGCCAGGCGCTGGGATGGCTTGTTGCATGCCGTGCTCGCCGACGGCGACCAAGACATCCCCGTGGAGGAATCCAGGAGAATTGTGGAAGCGGGAGGAGGGGACGTGGCGGTGGTGCATGCAGGCCACCGCAGCGTCATGTGGGAACCCGAGGCCGTCCAGGCGGGCCTGAAGGCGCTCGGGATCCAATTGGTGGTCTAGGCCTCGGCCGCCACGACGGTCACTTCGACCAAGCCGGGCAACGTGGGGCCATCGTCCTGCACCATGACACGCAGGGGCAGGTCGCCCACACCGCCACCGTAGTCCATGACCAAGTACACGCGACCATCGGGGCCGACGGAGGCACCTTGGACGTGGGCGCTGGGGGCGGGGCCGTCGTCGAGGACCAGGCTGATGTTGCTCAGCACGGGGCCGCCATCGGGGCCGATGGTGAGGTGGCCCGCGTACCAGTCGGTGCCGGCTTCGTCCTTCTCGCCCCAGCTCAGCAGGGCGCCTTGGCCTTGCTTGTAGCCGTCCATGTAGATGCTGTTGGTCGGCTTGCTGGTCTTGAAGGTGCGTTCAATGAATGTCTCACCGTCGTCGGTGCTGATGGCGACATGCAGTTGGCCATCGCCCACGGAGGCGCGGCCATCGGCGCCGTGGTGCACCGTGTTGTTGCGGATGCCGACGAACATGGTGCCCTTGGCGTCGAAGACGACCTGGCCGTAGTTGCTGGTGCCTCCGCCGCTGGGGTTGACGTTGGTGTTGTTGAACACGGTCACTTGCTCGACGTCGAAGACATCGCCGTGGCCCTTGACGATGACCAGCTTGTCCCCCTGCACTTGGGGCACGGCGAAGAAATGGTCGGGGCGCATGTCCGGGATACCCGGAATGGCACCGCCGCCCTCGCCGGCGCACAGGTTCCATTCGCCCATGCCGGCCACGCCCAGTTGCGGGCCGCCGATGGGCGCCGCGGGCGGGACATCCATGAGGCCGACTTGGACCGGGCCGCCACCGGGGTTGTTGACCATGAGCAGCTTGCCGTCACCGTAGGCCGCCCAGGGGCGGTCGTTGAGGTTGGCGACGCTGCACGAGCTGCTCTCGCCCGCAATGGCGTCCACGCGGGTGGTCTGGGCTTGGGCCTCGTCGTAGGCGTTGGGGTTGTGGTAGCACAACTCCGCACCGTCGTCGCACCAGCCATTGACGGGGAACGTCAACAGCGTGATGTCGACGCCCCAGAGTTGGCCGTTGTCGCCTGCCACCAGGAAGATCTCGTCGCTGGGGGGCGGGGTCGCGCCGTGCACCGTGTCGATGCTGGCCGGCCCAAGGAATGGCAGTTGGTCCCAGGTGGCGCCGTCGTCCTTGGAGAAGAACACCGGCGCGCCGGTGGTATCGACGAGGATGGTGTGGCCGGTGACGTAGATGACGCCGGTGTCCGAGACCTCCATGGTCGGCTCGTACAGGTCGTTGGTGAACTTGACCGCGGCGTCCACCACGGATTCACGGAACGTCATCAGGTCCTCGACCTCGAGGATGATCTTGTCGGGCAGGGCCACCACGTCCTCTACGACATCCTGGGGATCGTCGGGAGCGTCGGCGGGCGCGGCGCAGCCGGCCAAAACCATGGCGGCGCCGAGCAAGAACACGAAGGTGCGCATGGCATGACGCGAGTCTGCGGTCTCAAAAGGGTTGTCGCGGCGGCCCCGCCGTCGCCGACGGCTTTCGCACTCCGTCCCAGTGGGGACTCACCCAACGATGGCCTGGTCGATGCGCAGCCGCGCCTCGCGCCACACATCGTCAATTGGCACGGGGCCGCGCCGCACCAGTTCCTCCGCGGGCACGTCGCTGCGTTGCCACGTGGTGAACGGCTGCTCCGCCGGGCCATCCAGTTGCTCGAACAAGCTGATGGCCCAGCCATCGGGCTTGCTGACGCCGTGGGGGTGGTCCTTGGGCAGGTCATGGGTCGAGCCCGCGCGGGTCTCCTCCCAGACATGGGCCAACAGACGGCAGCGCCGGTCGGTGGGGGATTCTTGCCAGATGCCTTCGGGGTCTTCTTGGAAGGCGTACAGGTGATGGAATAGGCTGCCCACCAGGACGTGGCTGCGCGCCGGCCCCGAATGGGTATGCACTCCGTAGGGGGATGCCTCGCCCACGGGCTTGGCCAAGGGGTGCCATAGGTGCAGGCGGCGGCTCCACGTGCCCTGTTCGTCGCGGTGCTTGGCCATGGGGATGGTGTACACCCCGAATGGGTGCCAATGCAGCCCCGAGGCCTCCGGGGGCAACGCCAACACGCGGGCCACTTGCTCCAAGTGCAGTGCGCGCTGCGCGTCGATGCACTGCTGGACCTCCATGCATCCGCCGCCCTGTGCCGGGATTTGAGGTTTGCCGGCGACCGGCGGGGTGAAAGCCCCGGGCCGCCACTGCGCGCCATGGACGACCGGCCCGTGGAGGACGCGCCCACTCCCTTCCGCCGCAGTCGCAACCTGGCCGTGGCGGCGCTCCTGCTCTTCGTGACGGCCGCGTGGCTGCCATGGTGGACGCTGACGTTCCGCACCGGCGGCGTCGGCACCGTCAGTGGCCGCGCCCCTGTCAAGCTGTTTGGACCCGTACCGGACGTCACCACCATCATGCCCCACGCCACCGGCATCCTGCTGGTGTTGCTGGCCGGCTGGGTCTTCGTGCGCATCGCGGGTCGCAGCATCGTCTACGAACCCGAAACGTGGCGCCGGGACGTGTTCCTGCAGGCCGGCGCCGCGGTGCTTGTCTTGGCGTCCGTGGGGGCCTGGCCGACCCGTGAATTCGGCTTCTGGGGTGGGCGCGACTTGGGCAACGAGACCGTGCAAGTCATCGTGCAGCAAACCTGGATGCCCGCCCTTGGTTTCTGGGTCGCCACCATCGCGACCAGCTTGCTGGTGGCGGCGGCGTGGGTCATCCGTTCCAGCGGTTCGCGCCAAGACTGAGTTGGATGCGGGTCCCATGAAGGCCCATGCCTCGCACACACGGTCCCGTGGCCCTGCACTACGTGTTCGGCGGCCCCGAGCGCCCCCACCTACCCATCAAGAAGCCGGATGCCGCAGCGTCCGCTTCGTAGCCCACAACACACATATCCAAGGGCCAAGTCGAACCACCCATGGCCCTGGTGCTCAGTGAGACGGACTACAAGCGGGTGACCATCCTCGCGAAGGTGGCCGGTATCTTCACGTTCGCCGCCAGCACCATCATGCTCGTGGACCACGGCAGCCTGCTCTGGTTCGCGATTTTGTTCCCCATCAGCCTCGTCGCCACCCTGGCGCCGCTGCCGATGAAGGTCGTGCGCCCGGACACCGTGCCCGGCGACGACGAGATCAGCTTCAGCGACAGCTACTGATCCGGGATTCGCTGCGCCACCGGGTCAAACACGTCCGACACGGCGTCCTCGCCCTCGGGCTCGACTTGGATGGTGCAGTGCGTCAACCCGAAGCGTTCCGCCAACAGGTCCTCGATGTCCTTGGTCACGGAGTGGAACCTGGGCGCCGAGTCGCGGCTGATGCTGACGTGCATGCTCAGGCTGTGCTCGCCCGGCGTCAAGGTCCAGACGTGCAAGTCGTGGACGTTGACCACGTCGCCTAGGCCCTCGACGGCGCGCTTGATGTCCGCGGGCTGAAGGTGTGGCGGGGCGCGCTCCAATAGAATCGCCACCGCGCCACGCAGCAGACCCCACGCCGCGACGACGATGATGACGGCGACCACGAACGAGATCAGCGTATCGTAGACGGTGTCGCCGGTGAAGCGGACGGCCAACGTGGCAACGATGACGCCGACACTGGCCAAGGCGTCGCCCATGACGTTGAGCCAGGCGCCCCGGGTGTTGATGTTCTCCTGGGCGTCCCGGTGCAACATCATCGCCGCAATGACGTTGGCCAACAGGCCAAGCAAGCCCACCAAGAGCACCAAGTTGGTGTCCAGGCTGGGCAACGGGTTGCGCAACCGGTTCACCGCGCTCACGACGATGCCCACCGCCACCCCCACCACCAAGAGGCCGTTGATGGCCGCGGCGAGGACCTCGGCGCGGGCATAGCCATAGGTGGCGCTGGGGTCCGCTGGGCGGCTGGCGATGCGCAGCGCCACGTAGGCCAACACGAGGCCCGATAGGTCCACCAGCAAGTGGCCCGCGTCCGCAAGCAACGCCAGGCTGCCCGTGCGGAGGCTGGCCCACACTTCCGCCACGAAGACGCTGCCGCTGGCCAGGAGCGCGAACAGGATGTTGCGCCCGTAGTGTCGGTGCCGCTGGGGCGGCGCGGCGTGGTCGTGGTGGATGTTGATGCAGCGGCACGGCCACGCGCCGGCATAAGGGGCCCGGTCTCAGGGCAACTGCTCGGCCGGCACCGACTCACCCGCCAAGGAGACCTGCACATCCGTGAACGTGGGGGCTGGCAAGTCATGCTCCAGCGTCCAATCGGTGAAGCGCTGCTTCACTTCCGGCCACGGCACCGCGCCCCCCACGGACTCCATGGTCACGCGGCCATCTTGGTCCACGCTCCAACGGATGCGGCCATCGACGCTGCCCCACGACCATTCCTCGTCCGTGAAGCGGTCCACGGCCGGATCGCCTGCCAGTGCCGGAGGCAACAGGGCGCGCTGCTCCGGACCCGGGGTGATGACGATGCCCTCCAGGCCAGGCTCAATCCACGTGGCCCGATCGGCGTCGCCCTCGTAGGGTTTGGCAACCTCGGATCCAAGGTACAACATCGAGGCCAGCAAGCCAAGCAAGGCCAAGCCAAAGCCCAGGCTCATCAGCCAGGGCCCGTGTCGGCGGTACCAGGGTTGCTGGCGCTGGCGTCGTTGGGCGCGGCGGTCCGGTATCAACGCGCCTGGGGTGGGGCGCGTGTTTTTTCCTGCTGCGTCGGGGCCGGGGTCCCGGAATCCCCATCAGAACCACACGAACGGGGGGTCCACGAAGTGGCGCAGGACCCAGAAACCAAGGGCCACGCCCAAGGCATCGAACAGGATATCCGAGACCACGTTGCGCAGCCCTTCGAAGCCGAACTCGGCGTTCCATATCCTTTCCGCCAAGGGGCTCAGGACCAGGACCTCGAATGGTTCCCACAACACCAGAAGCAACAACGCCACGAACGGGTCCATGACCCACCCCATGGCGACGCCGGTCATCAGGTGGACGCCGCTCCACACATCCACGAGCGCGTCGTTGCGACGCTCATCGAAGAGCCAATGGCGCAGGCGCTCGAGGACCACGCAGGGGGATGTGCGCCGTCTCGGATGACGTTATGGGCCGAGCCAGAACGTCTCCATCGCCAGGGCGGCGATGGGGTCGGTGCGCACGTAGGTGAGCTGTTCCTCGTTGCCGTCTTGGCCCGGCGTTCCAGGCAACTTGCTGTACGCGATGTGGATGGCGCCATCGGGCCCCACGTCCACTTGCAGGAAGTCCAACAGGTCGCGTCCCAGCTCCCCGATGAAGACCGGTTCCGGGTCGGCGATGGTGATCTCGATGGAGCGGTCGGGGCTGCTGGCATTGGTCACGAGGGCCGTCCAGACGTGCCATTCGGTCGCGGGGCCAATCTCGGTGTCGTTGGTCCCGTACCAGGCGGCGGCCACGGTGTCTTGCGGGCCGGCGGCGATCCAGGGCATGCGGTGGTGGCCGAAGTCGGTGACGTTGAACACGTCGTGCCAGGCACCATCGGGGCTGCGGTGGCTCAGGTGCAGTTGCCGGTCGACCATCTCGCCGAGCCACAAATTGCCCGCTTCGTCGTAGGAGCCAACGGGGTATGCGTCGTCGCCCCGGGGCAGGCTGGCGGGTTCGGTGCTCCAAGTGGCGCCGCCGTCTTGGCTGCAATCGACGCTGCGCTTGCCCTCGATGTTGCCACCGAACAGGCACAACTCCACGCCGGGGTCGATGGCGACGTTGCCCAGAGCGTAGGGCACGACGTGGATGGCGTCGGGACTCCAGGTCAGGCCGTGGTCCGTCGACTTGTAGACGCGGGTGCCCATGGCGCCCGTGTTGTAGACGTAGTACGCGGTGCCGTCGCCTTCGGCGCGGATCCAGTCGCGGTCCACGAGCGGCGGCGCGGGCCACTTGGTGTGGTGCAGGAAGTTGCCGTCCTTGTCCCAGACCGTGATTTGGAACGTGCCGGCGAATTCGATGTCCGAGAAGTACACGCGGCCTTCGCCGTCGATGGCGAAGTCGCCCTCGATGCCGAACGCCTCACGGATGCCGGGCGTGTCCAAGGTCGTGAAGGTCTCGCCGCCGTCGCGGCTGACGTACACTGGGGGTGCGGTGGTCAGGCAGCAGACGCCGCTGACGTAGATGGTGCCGGCGCCGTCCACCTCGATGGACGGTTCGCCCAGGCCGCAGTCGCCGTCATCCAGCGAATCTTGGCAACTGGTGCCGAAGCCGCCAACGCCCAGGTCCATGGGGCCCGCCTTGGAGCCCAGGTCCTTGGCCTGGCGGAACACCAATTCGCGGGTTTGGTCGACGTCGTCCAGGACATCGTCGACGGGGTCGTCCACGGAGGCACAACCGGCCAATCCAAGGGTCATCAGGAGAGCGGCAATCGCCACGACACGCATGGGTGCCCAGCGGCGGGGCTGCTATTTCAGGGCTATCGGCGCCGGCCGACGCCTCAGATGGCCGCCAGGGCCCAGGCGATGGAGCCAGCCAGCACGCCGAAGATGGCGCTGGCGAAGATGGCAAACAAGTACAGCGACAACGCCACCTTGGCCGGGTGGCCGTCCATCTCGCCCCGGTACCAGGGGTTGTGGCGCGCGTACTTGCCCATGAAGGCCGACTGGACGCTGGCGACGGCAAGGCCCGAGAACAGGCTGCCCACCACGACGGTCCAGAACGGGCTGTGGATCTCGACGAAGAACACGGCGAGGAGCATGAAGGTGTACAGCAACAGCCAGGCCCAGAGCTCGCGGCCCTTGGGCAAGCCGACGAACGTCGTGATGATGCCCATGGCCAAGCCTCCGCATGCGAAGACAATGACCCAGAGCCAATCGGGTCCCACAGCCGCGCCAACGATGGCGGGCACAAAAAGGAATGGCGAGGAGAAAGGGAAGAAAGGGCCGGGTGGGGCTCAGGCCGTGACGGCTTGCGCGCGGTCCGGCGGTCCTTGCGAACCGCCATCTCGCGTGCAACCGCCTTGCTTACGCGGTGACGGCTTGCGCGCGTTCCAGGCGGCTCTTGTTGAGGCCGTCCCAGAACACCTTGACGGCGTCGAGGATGTGGGTGGCGCCTTCGAGGTACTTCTCCTCGTTGAACCACTCTTCTTCGAAGTCCTCTTCGAGTTCCTCGTGGGTGTGTTCGGCGTGCTGGTCTTCGACCATGTCATGCCACTTCCAGAAGCCGAGGTTCAGCTTCTTGCCGCTGGACTCGTTGTAGGCTTCGAGGCCGGCGATGAGCTGCTTCCAGAAACCGGCCGCGGCCCAGTTCTCGACGGCGTAGGAGGCACCGGCGCCGACGCAGGCGTCCTCGTTGCCGTACCATTCGCTCAAGGCGTCGCAGAAGTGGATGGTGGAGTCGGTGCCCATGGAGCGCTTGCCGATTTGTTCGAAGCCGAGGCCCAGGGGTTCGGCGAACTTCAGCAGCCATTCGAAGTGGGCGGCGGTGTGGCGGTACTTGCCGCCGTTGACCGTGCCTTCCGTGGGGACGGCGTTGGGGTCGGTTTCATCGACCGTCTGGCCGGGCTTGGTGAAACTGACGCCGAATTCGTTCATCAGGATCTCCTTGCCGGCGCGGTAGCCTTCGAGGGTGTTGCTGGCCAGGACCTTCTTGAGTTGGGCTTCCAGGAACAGGTGGCTGAACACGCTGAACTGGATGGTGAGGTCCTTGACGTCGTCGTCGGTCATGTTGCCTTCGGCGACCCACTTGCAGTACTCGTTGTCGGTCACCACTGGGTGGTTGAACACCACGTCGTTGACGCGCTTCTGGAACGTCTCGAAGTCGGACATGCTACTTCGGCCGTAGATTACCCGATATATCAGCGCTGCCGCCCGGGCCTCGCGCCCCGACTCCGTTGAGACCCCCATCCGGTGCTTGAAGAGGGGCTCTCACGACCCCGACCATGTCGACCACAAGGGTTAATATGTTCAGCGGCGAGGGTGGTGATAGCGCGGAGGCTCCCAGCGTCCCCCGGGGACGCGGAGTTGCAGCTCACTGCCTCGCATCCGCGCCAGCTTCGGCGCGGACGTGAGACACACTTCGCTGTGAGCGACATAGGACTCCGCATGCTATTTTCTGAGTTTGATATCCAAGACGGTACGCTAGACGCCATCGTGGCCATGGGTTACGAAGAACCCACCCCAATCCAGGCGCAAGCAATCCCCCACATGATCCAAGGCAAGGACGTCGTCGGCCAGGCCCGCACGGGCACCGGCAAGACGGCCGCCTTTGGCATCCCCATGGTGGATGCCCTGCGCGACGAACGCGACGGCCAAGTTGGCCTCGTGCTCTTGCCCACCCGCGAACTGGCCATCCAAGTCGCCGAGGTCCTCGAGGATCTGTGCAAGGCCAGTGGCTTGGCCATCGTCCCCATCTATGGAGGCGCTGGCTTCGGCAAGCAACTGGACGCGCTGCAGAAGCGCGGCCCCAAGATTCTCGTGGCCTGCCCCGGCCGCCTGCTCGACTTGGTCGAGCGCGGCGCCGTGGACCTGTCCGACGTGAAGGTCTGGGTCCTCGACGAGGCCGACCGCATGCTCGACATGGGCTTCGTGCGCGACATGCGCAAGATCGAGAAGATGGTGCCCCGCGGCCGCCAGACCGCCTTGTTCAGCGCCACCTTCCCGCAAGAAGTGCAGAAGCTAGTCAAGGAATTCACCAACGACCCGGTCCGCATCAGCGTCCACGACGGCGAAGCGACCGTGCCCCAGGCCGAACAATTCTACTCCAAGCTGGAGAAGGCCCAGAAGACCACCGCGCTTCTGCACTTGCTGCACGACGAGCAGCCCGCCCGGGCCGTTGTCTTCACCCGCACCAAGCACCTGGCCAAGCGCCTGGCCAAGAAACTGGTCAGCAAGGGCTGGTCCGCCGTGGCCTTGCAAGGCAACATGACCCAAGGCCAGCGCGAACGCGCCATGACCGCCTTCCGCGAAGGCAAGGCCCGCTTGCTGGTGGCCACCGACGTCGCCGCGCGCGGCCTCGACGTCCACGGCGTGACCCACGTCGTCAACTTCGACTTGCCCGACGAGGACAGCTACGTGCACCGCGTGGGCCGCACCGCCCGCAACGGCGCCGCCGGCCGCGCCTTCACCTTCGTGCAATCGGACGAGGTCAAGGACTGGAAAGCCATCGTGCGCCACGTCGGCGCCGAGGTCCCTGGGGTCCCCATGAACCTCGACGAGGACACCCCCGACGGACCCGACCCCAAGGAAGCCCCCGCGCAACCCGTGCAGGGCCACCGCCCCGACGGGACCCCCAAGACCAGCAACGGCAGCGGCGCCCGCCGCCGTCGCCGCAAGAAGCCCGCCGGTGAGGGTGCGCCGCAACGCCGCCACCACAACACCGGTCGCAATGGCCAACGCCGCGCCCCCAGTGGGCAAGGTCAACGCCAACGCCAGGAGCGTCGAGCATGAGCCGCGCATTCCACAAGGCCAAGGGCAAGCACGCCGCGCCCCCGCGTGGCAAGCCCTTGCAAGACAAGCGCCCCGCCAAGTACCGCCTGCAGGAACAACGCCGCGTCCAGAACGGCCACGGCGAGCAAGCCCACGCCAAGCCCACGGCCAAGCCCGTGGAGGCCAAGCCCGTGGAGGCCAAGCCCGTGACGACCACGCCAACCGAGAAGCTGGCACCGGCTCCCGAGGCCAAGCCCGAGCCCGTCGGCGTGCGCTTTGCGGACATGGACCTGCGCCCCGAGACCCACGCCGCCATCGCGGCCATGGGCTTCGCCACCGCCACCCCAATCCAAGCCGAGACGATCCCCGCCCTGATGGA
>JBFKTF010000044.1:0-12031 GCA_041636435.1 Thermoplasmatota archaeon | reverse complement strand
GTGCCGCCGCCTGGACGTGAATTGGTGAAATCGTACTCCATCCAAATCTCGTTCTCGAATGGATCGGCTGGCAGCGTCGGGCTCTTGGCCGAGCAACTGGTGCCCGTCACGGGTTGCCCGGTCCAGCACAACTGCAACCGGTAGCCGTCGTCGCCGGGGATTAGCTCGTTGTCGCGCTTGATGTGGGCGTTGACCGCTGCCTTCACCGACAGCACTTGGCCGCTGGTGACGCCGGCGTCGTCCATTTCGACGCGCAACCGCGCGTTGCTCGGGTGGGGGGCCTCTTGGTACACGGCCTTTTTGAAGTCCATGCCCAACATGTTCTCCTTGTTTTTCCACAGGTCCGATTCGTCCAGGAACGGCGTCACCGTGGAGAAGCCATTGGCGTGGAGGGTGTAATTGACCGCACCGCCGCTGCCCGGGGCTTCGCGCAACTCCGCGGTGGCGCCCGAGTCCGTGGCGTTCTGCATGCGAGCAAATTCGGTGATGCTGCCCAGGCCAGGGATGGCGGCGTCCACGTAGTGGTACGCCGGAGGCAAGGGGTCCACGTAGTCGGTGATGACGTCGCTGTTGCCGACATTGCCCACCACGTCGGTGAGGCTCTTGGCTTGGTAGTGGAAGTCCTGGAATGCCTTGGTGAGCCACCCGCCCGGGAACGGTGCTGGAATCGTGGCGTTCCATCGGTTGTTGCCCTGGTACGTCATCACGATGGACGACTTGAGGCCCGAATCGAACCAATAGTCCAGCGCAGGGTCCACGCCCGTGTCCACGGTGCTGCACGTGTCCGTGAGGATGACGGTCACTTCCAGGGGCTTGTTCCCCAGTGCCGCTTCCAGGTTGTTGGGTTGCTGCAGGAAGACACCGTTGGGTGGGTTGACGTCCGCCGTGCACTCGGTCTTGCCCGTGATGACGGAGGAGGTGGCCAAGAACGCGGAGCCCGCGCCACGACCCACCAAGATGTGGGTCTCGACCTTGTCGTTGTAACTGATGAACTGGGTCACGGTCCAGCGCTCGCCCAGATCGAAGGTGTCGTCCGAGAAGCCAAGGGCGGCGTCCTTGTATTCTGTGGTGAGGTTGTTGATGGACACCAGGAATCTCGTGTCCTTCAACGGCACCGATTCGCCGTACAAGTGGCGGACTTGGATGTACTCGTCGCCGGTTCCCCAGGTGATGTCGGGGCCGGGCTTGACCTTGATGTCAATCTCGGCGTGGATGGTGTCTGGCGGCGCGGGGATGCTCAACACAAGGGCGCTGAGGCCCACGAAGCTGGCCACGGTCATCCCAACCAGAAGGATGCTGCCAAGAGCGTCGCTGACGGCGTGGTCGTCCTTCCACACGATGAATCATGAGGGTTTCTTCCACACTATAAACCGCAACCCATGGAAACGTGGTTCGTGTCACTTGGGCGACAACAACGACCCCATCCAGGGGGGATGGGAAAGCAAAGGGGAGGAGGGGAGAAGGCGTCGGCGCAGGCCGATCAGGCGTTCTTCAGGAACGGCAGGCCGGTGCGGCTGTTGATGCCGACGGCCTTGCCGTCGGGCATGTCGCAGGCTTCGCCGGACTTGGGCGTGTTGCCCTTCTTGCTGAAGAAGTAGATGGTCTGCTTGCGGCCGCCCTTGAGTTCGACGGAGCGCGTGTGCAGGACGTAGGTTCCCTTGTCAGTGGTGTGTTCGTAGGGCATGGTGCATCCCTGCGCAACGAGCCCCCCGGGGGTTCTTGACCATACCGATTTCCAACAGGAGGCCAACAGGAGGCAGATTTCGCATGGAATGCGGCCCCCGAGATGTGCCTCAATGGTTGGGGCACAGCCCCCCACACTGGTTCGGGTGCCGAGGAAGCTCCCGCTGCAATGCAACAAGAGGAACCCATAAGGGAAAGTCCGGACGGCCGGAATCGAACCAGCAACCTGCGGATCTACAGTCCACCGCTCTGCCTAATTAAGCTACGTCCGGATGACGTGGGCTCAGTCGCGGCCGACTTGGGGCCCCCATTTACCCCTTTCGGAGAGGCGCCCGTCGGGCCGGCGCCCGCCCCACCCAAGGGCTCAAAGCCACGGGACGGGTCCGTGGCAGCGTGTCCGAGGCCCCCTCCGACCTGAAGTATGTCTCCAGCCACGAATGGATCCGCGTCGAGGGCGACGAGGCCGTGATCGGCATCACGGACCACGCCCAGGACAGCCTCAACGACATCGTCTACGTCGAGCTGCCCCAGGTCGGCGACCACTTCGACACCGAACAAGAATTCGGCGTCGTCGAGTCCGTCAAGTCCGTCAGCGACCTCTACATGCCCCTCGAAGGCGAAGTCATTGAGGTCAACGACATGCTCGAAGACAGCCCCGAGACCATCAACGAGGACCCCTACGGTGACGGCTGGCTTGTCCGCCTCCGCATCGCCGACAAGAGCCAACTGGACTCCCTGATGTCGGCCAAGGAGTACCTCGACAGCATCGAATGAGGCGCTGGACGCCCTTCCTGCTCGGCCTCGCCGCCAGCCTCGCCGTGACCGCCATCCTGTGGTCCATCGGCACCGTGGGCGGGGCGCTCTTCCTGTTTCTGCCGTTCTTGTTCTGGCCCCGCGACCGCGACGTCCAGCAATGCAGCCTCTGTGGCCGCATCCGGATGCCCGGGGACCAATACTGCCCCCGCGACGGGCAGCCCTACTGAACTGTTCCACCAAGTCGCCAGAATGGACTAGTATCGGCGCGGCCAGATATCGCCAGGATGACCGACCTGGTCCACACCTGGCTTGACCGCCTCCTCGCCTTCGACATCGAAGGCCTCGTCGAGCTCTACGACGACGACGCCGAGATGCGCGCCATGAGCGAGACGTATCGGGGCCGGGAGGAGATCGAAGAAGGCTTCGCCTTCGCCCGGGCCTTCATCCGCGGCGCCACGGTGCTCGACGTCTCCGCCACGCCCAAGCGCATGGTGTTTGAGACCGATGTGCAAGGCAAAATCGGCCACGCCCGCGTGCGCCACACCTGGGACATGGTGGGCGACCGCATCCTGGGGCACGTCGCCGAACTGGTGCGCCACGAAAAGCGCTGATACCGCCGCGCCTATCCCCTATGCCGTCCATGCAGACGGCATGAGTGAACCCCTCCACGACCGCCTCGATGGCCACGTGGCCTTGGTCAGCGGAGCCAACCGTGGACTCGGCGCCCAGGTCACCGTCGCCCTGGCCCGGCTGGGCGCCACCGTGTTTGCCGGCGCCCGCGACCCCGCCGGCATCGCCGCCGCCGAAGCCGAAAGCGACGGCAAAATCCACCCCATACCCCTTGATGTCACGGACGAACAGAGCATCCGAGGCGCGCTCCACACCGTGCTGGACGTCGCCGGCCACCTCGACATCTTGGTCAACAACGCCGGCATCGGCGACTGGGGAAGCAGCAGCATCGACCGCCTCGATACCCGCCGCTTCGACGAAGTCATGGCCACCAACGTCCGCGGCCCCGTCCTGATGGCCAAGCACGCCCTGCCCCACTTGCTCCACCACGAAGGCGGCCGCATCGTCAACGTCAGCAGCGGCATGGGCGCCCTCACCGAAGGCATGTCCGGCAGCGCCCCCGCGTACCGCATCAGCAAAACCGCGCTCAACGGCCTCACCGCCAGCCTGCACGGCGATTACGGCTCCCGCGGCCTCATCGTCAACAGCGTCTGCCCCGGCTGGGTGCGCACCGACATGGGTGGTCCCAACGCCAACCGCAGCCTCGAAGAAGGCGCCGATGGCATCGTCTGGCTCTGCAGGCTGGCGCCCGGCGCGACCAGTGGCAGGTTCTGGCGGGACCGCAAGCTCATCGACTGGTAGCCTTCAGGCCCAAGAATCCCCGCCGAAAGGGGGTTAATTTTTGCTTCCCTGGCGCCCTCGATGTGGCCCGCCCTGCTTGGTGGCATTGGCGTCTTCCTACTCGGCATGGGCCTCTTGACGGATGGCCTCAAGCAATGGGCCGGGGACGGCCTCCGGCGATTCCTGGAACGCTTCGCGGGCAACCGGTACAGCGCCGCGGCCACGGGCGTCGTTGCCACCGCCTTCATCCAGAGCAGTTCCGCCACGAGCCTCATCACCATCGGTCTCGTGGGCGCCGGCCTCATCGCCTTGCCCAACGCCATCGCCATCCTCATCGGGGCCAACGTCGGCACCACCGCCACAGCGTACCTCGTGGCGTTCGTCGGCCTCAAGGTCTCCGTGTCGGCCTGGGCCTTGCCCCTCATCGGTCTGGGAGCATTCGCCCGGCTCTTTCTGCACGGGCGGCCCGCCGCCATCGCCAGCGCCGTGACCGGCTTCGGCTTGCTGTTCCTGGGCATCGACTTGATGCGAGCCGCCGTGGGCGACCTGGCCGAAGGCCTGGACGTCAGCAACTGGGCCGGAGGCGGCTTCGTCGGCGCCTTGTTGCTCGTGGGCTTGGGGGTCCTGATGACCGTGCTGGTGCAGAGCAGCAGCGCCGCCATGGCCACCACGCTGGCGACCCTCGATGCCGGCGCCATCACGCTCCACGACGCCGCGTTCCTTGCCATCGGACAGAACATCGGCACCACCATCACCGCCGTGGTGGGTAGCCTCGGTGGCTCCGTGGCCGCACGCCGCACCGCCATGGCCCACGTCACGTTCAACCTGGGCACGGCCATCCCGGCCCTGTTCCTCGTCACGCCCATGTTGGTGCTGGCCACCCGCATCGACGGGGACCCGGTGGTCTCCCTGGCCTACTTCCACACCACCTTCAACCTCCTGGGTCTCGTGCTGTTCTTGCCCCTCGTCCAGGTCCTGGCTCGGGCGCTGGAACGGTTCGTCCCCGACGCCGACAACCCCCTGACACGTTCCCTGGACAAGGCGGCCCTGCAAACCCCGGGTGCCGCTGAAGCCGCCATCGACGCCGCCATCGACGCCATCACCAACGAAGCCGCCCACTTGGTGCGCAGCCGCATGCAATCCGACCGGCGCCCCAAAGACTGGGCCCGTCGCACCCGCTTGGCCCACGAGGCCTTGGCCAAGACGCGCCAGTACATGGATCAAGCCCGACGCAGCGGCACCCTGTCGGGCCGCATCGTCCCCCAAATCGGCGCCCTGGATCACCTGCAGCACATCCTCAAGGACCTGGATTTGCCCGTGGTGCTGGCGGACGACGACATCCGCCACGCGCTGTCCCCGTTCGTGGCCAGGTTCGGGGAGGCCCTGCGCCACTTGGAAGGGGCCGAGGATGCCGAGTTGGCCGCCCTCACTCGGCTGCGCAAAAGCCTGCGCAAACGCATCCTTGACCGCGTCGAGAAGGACCCTGCACTGGGCCCCGATGACGCGCGCCGCCACTTGGAGGCCCTGCACTGGATGGACCGCATGGCCTGGCATCTTCGCCGGGTGCTCCTGGCTCGGCCTGCTGCGCCGCCGACGGACCAATCCCTTTAACAAGCGGCCGAGTCCGCGCAGCGTGCACCTGATCCCGAACCACTCCCGGGAGCAGGAGCTCTGTGACGCCATCGGCATCGCCAGCGTCGACGAGCTCTTCGCGGACATCCCCGCCGACCTTCGCATCGACGGCCTCGACTTGCCGGATGCGGAACCCGAGCGCTACTTGGCCAGCCGCCTGCGCCGCACGCTGGGCAAGAACCGCACCTACGACAACATGCCCATTTTCCTGGGTGGTGGCCTCAAGCCCCAGCACGTGCCCGCCGCGGTGCGCGCCGTCATCCACCGCCAGGAACTGATCAACGCCTACACCCCGTACCAACCCGAGGTGAGCCAGGGCCTGTTGCAGTGCCTCTTCGAATACCAATCCTTGATGGCCGACATCACCCGCATGGAGGTCGTCAACTCCTCCATGTACGACGGGCACACCGCCCTGGGCGAAGCGGGCCTCATGGCCCTGCGCCACCAACCCCGCAAGCCGCGCTTCCTGGTGCCCGCCGCCTTGAGCTGGCAGAAGCGCAGCGTGCTGGAGAACTACGGCAAGGGCCCCGGTCTGCAAGTCGAGACCTATGCCTACGACGAGGTCACGGGTGAAGCCGACCTGGACGACTTGCGCAGCAAGCTCGGCGACGACGTCTGCGGCGTCTACCTCGAGAACCCCAACCACTTCGGCATCTTCGAAGCCCAGGCGCAAGCCGTCGGCGACGCGGCCCACGCAGCCGGTGCCCTGTTCGTCATGGGCATCGACCCCACCAGCCTCGGCGTCGTCACGCCCCCGGGCCAGCTCGGCGCCGACATCGTCGTCGGTGAAGCCAGCTGCTTCGGCGGCGCTCCCCAATGCGGCGGACCCCTGCTGGGCTTGTTTGGCACGACCGAGAAGCTGGTGCGCAAGATGCCCGGCCGCCTCATCGGCGCCACCCTCGACGAAGAGGGCCGCCGCGGCTACGTCATGACCCTGCAAGCCCGCGAGCAACACATTCGCCGCTCCAAGGCCACCAGCAACATTTGCAGCAACGAGGCACTCATGGCCAACATGGCCGCCATGCACCTCACCATGCTGGGCCGCCACGGCCTGCGCGGCATGGGCCTGCACAACCTCAAGGTCGGCGCCAAGTTGCAATCGGTGCTCGCCGAAGCCGGCCTCGAGCCCCGCTTCACCGGCGCCCACTACAACGAGGTCGTCACCCGCGTCGGCGACGCCGACCGCGTCCACGAAGCACTTCTCGCTGCCGGCGTCCACGGCGGCCTGCGCCTCAAGCAAGACGTCCCCGGCCTGGGCGACTGCATGCTATGGGGCGCCACGCCAGTGCATTCCCCGGACGACTTCAGTGCCCTAGAAGACGCGTTGGCCACGCTCTCGACGGAGGTCGCCCCATGACCGACAAGGGCCCCAGCGCCATGAGCAACCACCCGTCCACGATGGTGATTCCCCACGACGTGCCGCTGCCCATCGAGGTCAGCCGCGAAGGCATCACCGGCGTCCACATGGGCCGCATCCACGACGAGGAAGGTCTGGTTGCCCGCGTCCCCGAAGGACTGCGCTTCGACCCCCGCGACGACGATGGCGACTTTGGCCTCACCGAGCCCGAAGCGGTCCACCACTTCACCAAGCTCAGCCAGAAGAACTTCGGCAACGACACGGCGCTCTACCCACTGGGCAGTTGCACCATGAAGTACAACGCCAAGGTCTGCGACGAAGTCGCCGCCTGGAGCATGGTCAACCTGGTCCACCCCGAACAAGACCCCCGCACCATCCAAGGCTACCTGGAGGTCATGTTCGAATTGGAGCGCTGGCTTGGCGAAGTCACCGGCATGGACGCCGTGACCCTGCAACCCGCCGCCGGCGCCCAAGGCGAATTCCTTGGCTGCTTGCTGGCCCGCGCCTACCACGAGTCCCGTGGCGAAGGCCACCGCGACGAAGTGGTCCTGCCCGACACCGCCCACGGCACCAACCCCGCCACCGCGGGCATGGCCGGCTACAAGGTCGTCGAGTTCCCCAGCCGCGAAGATGGCCGCGTCGACCTGGACGCCCTCAAGGCCGCCGTGGGCGACAAGACGGCGCTCTTCATGCTGACCAACCCAAACACCCTCGGGTTGTTCGAAGCGGACATCCAAGAGATCGCCAAGATCGTCCACGAAGCGGGCGGTCTGCTGTACTACGACGGCGCCAACCTGAACGCCATCCAAGGCGTCACCCGCCCCGGCGACATGGGCTTCGACATCGTCCACATCAATCTGCACAAGACCTACGCCGTGCCCCACGGCGGCGGCGGCCCAGGCTCTGGTCCGGTGGGCGTCAAGAAGCGATTGGAGCCGTTCCTGCCGGTGCCCCGCATCACCAAGACCGGTGAAGGCAAACTGGCAGTCTACGACATCGAAGGCCCCGACCAGCGCCCCGACACCATCGGCAAGATCAAGGGCTTCTACGGGCAAAGCGCGGCCCTCGCCCGCGCGTACACGTACATGTGCCTCTTGGGTGGCAACGGCATCCGACGCGCCGCACAGATTGCCGTGCTGAACGCCAACTACGTCAAGAAGCGCTTGGAAGGCGTGCTGGACTTCCCCCACCCCGGCCCCAACAAGCACGAGTTCGTTGCCTCCGCTTCGAGCCTCAAGAAGGCCCGCGGCATCTCCGCCGGCGACATCGGCAAGCGCCTGCTGGACCACGGCATCCACGCCCCCACGGTGTACTTCCCCCTCATCGTGCCCGAGGCGCTCATGTTCGAGCCCACGGAATCCGAAAGCAAGGAGGAATTGGACCGCTTCATCGAGGCCATGATCGAAATCGCCAACGAGGACCCAGAGATCGTGCGGGGCGCGCCCTACACGACGCCGGTCAAGCGCCTCGACGAAGCCAAGGCGGCCCGCAAGCCGGTGCTGCGTTGGCACACCCTGGACCGCCTCGAGCAATGATCCGCGTCGGACTGCTCGTCAACCCCATTGCTGGCCTTGGCGGCCGCGCCGGGTTGAAGGGCAGCGACACCGGTTGGCAAGAAGCGCTACGCGACGGCTACAGCCCCCAAGCCGACTTGCGCGCCAAGCGCTTCGTCGAGCAAGTCAATGGCTACGGCGGCGTGGCATGGCACACGTTGCCCGGCGCCATGGGCGTGCAAGGCTTGCCGCGCCTACCCGGTGAATCCAAGGGCCTTGGCGAGACCACGCCCGACGACACCCGCGCCGGGGCCAAGGCACTCGTTGAGGCCGGCATCGATTTGTTGTGCTTCGTCGGCGGCGACGGCACCGCGTCCGATGTGGCCGCCGCCATCGGCACCAGCACCCCCTGCCTGGGCATTCCCGCCGGCGTCAAGATCACCAGCCCCGTCTTCGCCCACGATCCCGACGAAGCGGCCTGGCTCGTGGCCCACCTGGACGACGACTTCGACACCATCGAACGGGACGTCACCGACTTGGACGAGCAAGCCTACCGCGATGGTCGCGTCGACGTGGTGCTACGCGGTTCCCTGCGCGTCCCGGTCAGCCCCGCGGTGCAAGGCGGCAAGGTCCCCACCACCGGCGACACGCCCCTGGAGCCCATCGTCGAGCAAGTGATGCGGGACTGGGACCCCGACGCCTTGCACTTGGTGGGTGCTGGCAGCGTCTGCAAGGCCATCAAGGCCCAATTCTGGGGCGAACCGACGCTTCTGGGCGTCGACGCCATCCAAGGCAACCGCATCGTCGCCCACGACCTCAACGCCCGCCGCCTCGAGAAACTCATCCAAGAGACCGACGCCCCCATCCACTTGTGGCTCACCATCATCGGGGGCCAAGGCATGTTGCTGGGGCGCGGCACCCAAGTCATCACGCCGTGGGCCCTGCGGCACATCAAATGGGACCACGTCCACGTCGTCGCCCCGCCCGAGAAACTGCTGGGCCTGCGCGGTCTGCATGTGGACAGCGGCGACCCCGGCCTCGATGCCCAGGCCCCGACGCACATCCGCGTCGTCGCCGGCTGGAACGAGTGGCGCCTGTTGCGCATCCTGCACGGCGCCCCCGCGTGACAAGCATCAAGCCGAGGCCCCGACTCGCCGGCCCATGGACGAATCCGTCATCGCCAAGCCCCGCACGCCCGTGAGCTGCACCATCCAGGCCCGCGATCACGTGTTGCTGCAGGACAAACCACCCGCCAATGGTGGCGCCGACGACGGCCCCATGGCCAGCGAGTTCCTGTTGGCCGCCATCGCCGCATGCCAACTGAGCACCATGCACAAGGTCCGCGCCAAGCGCGGCGTCGACGTGGAATTTGAATCCGTCACCGTGGGCTGCGACTTCGACGACAAGGGCGACATCGGCCACGTGCGCATCGCATGGAAGGTCCTGAAGGGCGACGACAAGGACATCGCCACCATCGTCAAGCTCACCGACCGCGTCTGCACCATCAGCCGCGCGTTGAAGGTCCCCGTCGAAGCGACCTACAGCAACTGAGCGTCGTCCACGTCCGCGTCCAACGCAATCTCGAGGTAACTGTCGGAGACCGGGCTCAAATCCAAGAGCCCGAGGTCCGCGGCCGCCGCCTCGACGGCCGGCCCCGCTTCGTCGCCGCCCACCAGGGCCTCAATCTCCGCAAAGTGCCCCACGCCATCAATGTGGTCGATGGTCACCTCGACGTCGCCCATCCGCCACGATTCGCGGGTCTTGCGCAGCGTCGCGGCCGGAAAGAAACCCAAGGACTCCAACATCGCCGTCGGGTCCCGGTCCACGCCCACGTTGTGCTCCGGACGGGACTTCAGGTTGCCCTTCACGCGGGCCCCCTTGAAGGTCAACTCCATGCGCTTGCCCGCACGGCGCAGACGAAACGCCTGGTCCAGGGTCACCATCTCACGACTCGGGTGGTCAAAGAACACGTCCTCCTCCACCACGGGTCCACGATGCCGCGTGCCCTCGGCCACGAGACGTTCCCGCAAGGGGTCGACGCGGTCGCTGGGCAGGGCGACCTTCAGTTCGACCTCCACGATTCCCGACACGGAAAGCGGTATGAAGCCGTTGGGGCCTCGAAGCATCATGCGCCACGTCGTCATCGTCCTCGCGATCACCGCCGTGGCGCTCTCTGGGTGCCTCGACGGGCACCGCGTGGTCGTCGCCGAGGCCAGCCTCGACGCCTCCCCCATGCCCTGGGCGCGCACCGACGGCGACGAGACCGGCGAAGCGCTGGGGCTCAAAGTCACGGAGACCCTCTACGTGCACCGTGGCGACGACGACACCGAGCCCCCATACCCCGGTAGCCTGCAAGTGTTCAGCTTGCGCGGCGGCGACAGCCAAGACCGCGCCTGGCTGCTGGAACGGGCCCGCAACGTCGTGGGCCAAGCCGCCGTGGAACTGGAAATCGACATCGACGTCGAACAGGACCTGCAAGGCCGCCGCGAGCTCCGCAACGGCGTCGCCACGTCCTGGTTCACCCACGAAGGCACCATCGCCGCCGGCGGTGGCGGCACGTTCCTCTCGCCCGAGAGCGACATCAAGGTCCGCATCCTGGGCGAGGTCGGCGTCGATGGACGCAGCAAGACCGGCTTCATCGCCGTCGCCTTTGCCAAGATCGAAGGCCAGCAAGACGGCATCGGCTTCGGCGTCGGGCGCGAAACCGTCCACAGCGACACGACGTGGCGCGAAATGGTCTCCGATCCATCCGGCAGCATCGGTGGCGCATCCTACTCCTCGGCCGATCGTGGCCTAATCTACAACTTGGTGACCAATGGTTGAAGCCGTCCGCGTGTCCGCAGGGCCACGCATCCGTGAATGGGCCCAGAAAAGCCAGATGAGCGACTGGATGGCGGCACGCTTTGCCAAAGTCGCCGACCTCAGCGGCCTCGACGCCAGCGCTCGTGGGCGCTTCCTTGATGGGTTGCGCCGCAAGGCACCCCAGTACGTGCGTGCCAACCCCCTGCGCACCACCGCCAAGACCTTGCAAGTCCGCCTCGAAGCCCGTGGCTTCCGCCTCGCCCCCACGCAGATGGATCCCCATGTTTTCCGTCTGCACGAGGCCCCCATCAGCCCCGGCGCCACCCTCGAACACTTGCTGGGCCACAGCAGCCCCCAAGACTTGGCCTCCGCCAGCGCCGGCATCGCCTTGGGCGCCCGGCCCGGCGACGTGGTGGCCGACCTGGCCGCCGCGCCCGGCATGAAGACCCTGCACATCGCCGGCGACATGAAGGACCGCGGCGCCATCGTCGCCGTGGAACCCGACGAGGAACGCCTTCCTGCCTTGCAGAAGAACCTCGAACGCGGCGGCGTCAGCTGCGCCGCCATCCGCCACGAGACTGGCCAAGAACTCCCCGGCGAGGCCTGGGCCGACAAGGTGCTGCTGGACGCCCCGTGCACCGGCGAGGGCACCATGCCCAAGGACCGCAACCGTCGCCGCGGCGACATCGCCGAAATCGGTCGCCTGGCCAGCCTGCAAGAAGAGCTGCTGGACGCCGCCGACCGGGTCCTCAAGCCAGGCGGCGTGCTGGTCTACGCCACGTGCACATTCGCTCCCGAAGAGAACGAAATCCAAGTCGCTCGCATGATGGAGCGCGGCTACCGCATCGAACCCATCGGCCTGGACACCTGCGAAGGCGCCCCCTTGGGTCGCGGACTCACCGAATGGCCCGGTCACACGCTACCCGATGAGATGCAGCACGCCCGGCGCTTCTTCCCC
>JBFKTF010000043.1:0-12036 GCA_041636435.1 Thermoplasmatota archaeon | reverse complement strand
GTCCTCGATGCCTTGGTCTTGGATGCGTTGCTCGCGCAGTTGCCCCTCGCAGAGGCGGCGGCATGCATCGGCGGTCATCTCCATGACGTGCTTGGGCAAACCAGCGCCCAGGGCGAAGGCTTGGGTGAACAGGAAGTCGCCAACGAGGATGGCGGCGTCGCGGCCATGGGCATGGTACGTGCTGGGGCGGCCACGGCGCTGGGCCGCCTCGTCCATGATGTCGTCGTGCACCAGGCTCGCGGTGTGGATCAATTCCAACGCCACGGCGGCATCCAACGTCTGGGCCAGTTGCCGCTCCGTGGCGGGTCGGCCACCCATGCAGGCGTCGAACGCCGTCAGCAACAACAACGGGCGCACCCGCTTGCCCCCGGCCGCCAATGGCTCGGACGCCATCGGCGTCAGGCTCTCTTCGCGGCTTAGGCCCTGGTTCTGCAGGTGCGCTTCCACGTCGGTGAGGCGCTTCAGGACGTGCTCAGGGAACACCGCGGTGACCGGGTGGCTCACGACCGGGCCTCCACGTCATTGGATTTGAGCCGTGCGCTCATGCCGCACCCAGGATGGAGGCGGTCACCGCGGCGGCGCATGCCAGGTACAATCCCAGCACGCCGATGCGGGCCGGGGCAAGGCCGTGGGGGTCGTCCAAGTGGACGCGCACTAGGCGCACCAGCAGGCCCGCGATGAGGATCAGTGCGGCGCCGAGCCAGACCAGGTGGTCCCAGAATAGCAACACGCCGGCGCTGGCGATGGCTCCGCCAAGGCTCAATCCGGCGAAGGCGGCCACGTGTCGGCGCCGAGGGAGGCGCATGACGAGGGTGCGCTTGCCGGCGGCTTCGTCGATGGGGCGGTCGGCCAGGTCGTCCAAGAACAGAATGGCGGCCGCCAACAGGCCCGTGGGCAACGCGAACAGCATGGCAGGCAAGGGAATGGTGAGCAAGCCGGGGCCAGCAATGGCATGGACCGTGCCCCACACCGTGAGGGGGCCATGGCTGATGCCGGCGATGATGGGGCCCCACCCTTGGTCGCGCAGGCGGCGATACAGCAAGCCAAGCCCCAAACCCATGGCACCGTACACCAAGACGCCGGGTTGGTCCAATGCCAGCCAGACCAAGGCCACGCCGGCGACCGTGTAGGATCCGACCAGTTGGAACCACAGCCAGCCGCGCACCGGGCCAGGGCCGCTGAGTGGGGTGCGGCGCGTGTGGGCCAGGTCGTGGAATGCGTTGGCTCCGGATTGGGCCGCCATGGTGCCAAGCAGCACCGCGGCGACATCCCACATGGACAAGGATCCCGGGAAGCGGTCGGCGACGGCGACGCCCACGAGGCTCGCCAACAAGACCGTCAGCAAGAGCGGGATGCGGAGCTGTGCTCCTTGGTACGCCAAGCGCGACAGGCGCTCCGTGGGGCCCAGGCGCGCATGCACTTCGTAGCGGCCGGCGCCGCGCGGCGTCACCTCCGTGTGGGCGTGGCTCAGGGACACGAAGCCTTCGATGAGGCCGCACAGATAGGGCGACGGCAAATCATCGTGGACCAACACCTCGAAGCGACCGGGCGCGGTCTTCTGTGTGCGGGCCGCCAAGCGGTCCCCGCGCAGGAACGGCCAGACCTCGTTGCTGAAGATTTGCAACGCGTGCTCCGGGTGGCCACGCATGTGGCGCACCAAGGTACGGAACGTGCGCGCCCAGAGGCGGGCGTAGTGTCGGCCGGCTTCCTTGATGGCCACGTCGCCGCCGTGCTGCCGCATCGACTCCAGGGCCTCCACGAGGCGAGTCACGGGCACCAAGTCGTTCGGGTCGCCGTCCGGGGCGGCGGGTCCGCCCTGGCTGTGCAGGTGATGCAACAGGACCGCGCGGACCTCCATGGGCGCCCGAGTCCGGCTCGTGGCATCAAGGTGACGCAGCCCCAAGGCCTCTTCCGCGCCAAGCCTCTTATACGACTCCTATGTCGGCCGGCCTGTCTAGGAGACTGACCATGGCCTTCCCGGAAGCCGTTGCCCGGCGTCTGAACAAGAAGATCTGCATGCACTGCGGAGCCACCAACGCGCGCCTTGCGACGCGCTGCCGGAAGTGCAAGAGCAAGAGTCTCCGCGTCAAGGCCAAGGAACCGCGCGGACAATAGTCCCGTCCTGGCATTGGTTGAGCCTCGGAGCGTAAGCTCCGCTTGGCTGCTCAAGTCGCGGCCCGCAATGCATCTTCGAGCTGCGCTGCAGGCGTTGCCTAGCGACTAGCTCGTCAACACCAAACTTGGACTTCCAACTTCTCGCCCGCGTGGATGGCGGGCAATGGCGGCTCCAAGCCCAGCGGACAGTTCCATTCCGGCGAGCGCGCGCAACTGGGATGGTAACTGAAGTTCAAATCCAGCCGCAGGTCCCCATCGTCTTCGCCCAAGTAGGCGCCTTTGGGGGTGTCGATGAGGTACTTGCCGCCGCCGTAGGTCTCGTCGCCGTTGGTCGCGTCGCGGAACGCCACAAAGAGGCCGCCACCGTATTGGATGAGCCACATCCCGAAGAGCTTCCCGACGGGCGTGTCGAAGATGCTGCACGGCACCGCCTCGCCCCACGGGCCCTTGTGGCCATGCAGCGTGATGGTCTCCTCCGGCTCATCGCGCCCTTCCAACGGCGCCGTCGCTTCGAAGGGCACCGTGAATGCCAGCTCGGGATCGTAGGGCCAATACCGTAGCCCCGGCCAACCATCGCGCAGCCCCACGGGCACCGGGCTGGCGGGGTGGGTGCGCCACAATTCGTCGCGGCGCTGCTTCCACATGGCGTGCGCGCCCAGGGGGTCCTCTTCGTCGAGTCGCTCCCGGACGTCCTGGTAGATGCGCATGGTGCTGGCGCGATAGTCCATCAGGTCCAACAGGTCGCGTCCCGTCGCGGTCACGAAGGCCACTTGGCCTCGATGGTAGGAAAAGCTTCCCTCGATGGGTGGTTCCTTGCAGGGTCCAACCAGCGGCCCAAAATGGTTAACTGCGTGCGTAGGGATTTGTCTGCATGCGTGCCCTTCTCCTGCTGTTGACGTTGCTGCTGGCCGGCTGCGCCGGCTCGGTGCCCGAGCCTGTGACGGCTGTCGAGCCCGAGCCTGAAGTCCTCCTGGACGAACGCCTGCCGGGTAGCCATGCCCACGACGTCTGGGGCGGCCAAGATGTCTTGGTGGTGGCCGACTTCGAAGCGTCTGGCATGGACATCTGCACGGGGTGCCCTTGGGCGTACCTCAGCACGTTCCGTTTGGAGCCGGGGCACGTCATCCCGCAGGGCACGCAGTTCGTCGATGTCACGGTCGACTACACGCTGGAGGGTGCCTCCGGTCCCTTGCATGTCTTCATCCAGACGGCGGCAGACGATTCGTTGCAGCACCTTGGCCCCGTGGAAAGTGGCGACACGTTCCGGTACGAGAGCAACAACACCCGCAATGACATGGGCCACACGGCCCTCTCGGCGTGGCGCTTCATGCTGGCTGCTCCGACAGAAGACCTCGCGGCGGGGACGGGACAGTTCTACCAAACCAGTGGCCACATCGTCGTGGAAGCCGTCCGCGGCCTCGAGATTCCGGTCGAGCCACCGCACCCGGACCTCTGGGAAAACCGCACCGAGATTCCGCTGTTCGAACACACCGTGGGCCGCAAGACCACATTCCAGAACGAGAACGGAGACACCCGGGGCTGTTTCTTCAACGGCTGCCCCATGACGCACACGCCCGACGACGGCGTCGTGGTGCCTTATGATGCTCGTGCAGTGCGTGTGGCGTTGCAGTTCCTCGACGACCAAGACTTGCCTTGGCAACAATTGGCGTACCATGGCAACGACCACTGGCACTACGAGCACGTGGCTCCGGTGGAAGTGGGTGGTGGTCGCCAGGTATACGAGATCGAGTTGGAAAACAACGGTGACAGCCCGTATGCCAAGCAGAGCGTCTGGGCGTTCCGCGTCATCTGGGACCAGGACACGGCCGACGCCCTAGACCAACGCCGGCCGCACTTTGGCGGATACACCATCTCAGCCGAAGCCATCCGCTAAGGCTCGCTGGCGCCGGGGGACCGCGTGGACGTACCGCTCAGAAGAATTCGTCCAGCTTCGCCTTGCGGACCTTGTCGTTGTTGAACAACGACTCCACGGCCTGCTCCAAGAGCATGATGCGTTGCCGCGTGTAGGCGTCAATCTTGTACTTGTCCGCGATGTCCTTGCTGACTTGCAAGTACTTGCGGACCGACCCCTCGTGGACCGTCAACGTCAGCTTCGGGTTGCCGCAATTGAGGCACACGCCCTTCAGGGGCATGCGGCGGTACTTGGCGTTGCACGCAGGGCAACGCACCTTCTGCTTGCTGAACGCCTTGAGGTTGCCCATGATGTCGGGCAACAGGTGCGTACCAATCACCTTCGCGCCCACGTCGGGCTCGTCCACGGCGCGGATCTTGCGGGCCAATTCCATCTGCGCCGTCAGTTTGTCCATGGTGGTGTCCAGCACACAGTACGCGGACGCCGCCGGGCCTTCCGCGATGTCGGCGGTGTCGTGGGTGAAGCCGAATCCCTCGTATTGTTCGGGCTTGCCGACGCGGTCTTCGACGAGCCCCATCATCTTGCCCACGTCCTTGGGATGGGCGTGTTGCGTGGTGGCCTCGTAGAACGCCTTCGGGTAGCGGCTCAGCGTGTCGACGTTGTGCGCTTCCTTGTCGATTTCGTTGGGGTCCAAGCGCGTCGTCAACACCAAGGGCAAGTCCATCAGGCCGCCGCGCCGGTCGGGCACGTATTGCTTGGAGAAGTTGAGCAGCCCGTCCATGAGGAGCATCGCGGCGTCTTCGTCGCCGTCGCAGTTGCGGCGCTTGGCGGCGTGGAAGTACGGGTGGCCGTAGTGCACTTGGGCCGAGGTCCAACCAATGAGGCGGCACAACACGCCACCGGAGGTGTGGGGTGCCAGGCCAATGGCGAGTTGGCCAATCATGTCGTCCCGTTCGCTGGCTTCGTAGTACGGCTTGATGCCGTAGAACCGCTCCAGCAACTCGTCCACGAACTGGGCGGTGCGCAGGAAGTAATCCATGCAGCCCTTGCTCACCACGATGTCCTGGACCCGCAGTTCGCAGATCTGGTCGTCCCGCTCCAAGGGCTCCCCCTTCCAGTCATGGGTGTACCCCAACTCAATGAGTTTCTCGACCGGCGCGTGAATCTCCTTGGGCTTGAAGTGGGTGATGGGCACGTCGGTCATGTCGTACCGGACGGTGCCGTCCTTGAAGGTCCAGAGTTGGTGCTTGGCGCGCAACAGGACCTTCTCGACTGGCTCGGCAATCTTGTCCTTGTTGATCACCTCCACCACCGCCTTGGCGTCCGGCAACCGCGTCATGCCCAGGGCTTCTTGCGCCCGACGGAGCTCCGCCCGCAAATCGATGACCATGCTGGGGCGGTCGAAGCTCGACTCGCTGGGTGGGCGCGGCGCCAATTCCGTGCGCGCACCGCAACGGTCGCAGACGAACCGGAACAGGTTCTTGGCGTTGCATTGCGGGCACTTGCGCTCCGCCACGTTGACCTCGACGCTGCCCTTGGTCAAGGCATCCTTGACGAGGCGTTGGTTGCCCGCGGCGTTGCCGATGGGGAACAAGCCATGGTTTGGTGGCTTCATCTTGCGCACGTCCGCCTTTTCGGGGCGGCCCATGCGGCCACCGACCCGGCACGGGGCGCGTGGCATGAGGGAGAAACCGGCGAGGCGGCCGGCCAATTCGACCGTGGGGAAACGGGTCTCGAAATCGGGCTGGCAACCGTCGTACAGCATGCGCCGCCGATCGGTCTCGGTCAAGCGGCCGTCGATGACGTCCAGGCCCAGGCAACGAACCAGGGGCAGGGAAAGGTGCGGCTCGATGGCGATGCGGTCCCCTTCCATGCGGTGCAGGCACAACAAGCGCACCAGCAGCTCCTTGCATGCTGCGTCGTCGTTGGCGATGGTGAGTCGCCCGACGATTTCTTCGTCGCCGTCGCCGCCACCCAGCATCACGTCTTCCCAGACGCCGCGGTCGCGGACCCATTCGCTGAGCGTCCGGACCTCGGCGGGCTCTAGGTCGTGCCATAGCAGCGTCGCATCCGGATGCAGCGGGGCGCCCGTCGCCTCGGCCAGGTCCACCATCTCAGGTCCAGACAAGGTGCCGGGTCGACCAATGTCGTCGCTGGTGCCAGTGGCTTCCTGGTGGCATTGCACCCACCATTCCCAGACCCAACTGCTGTGGGGCAGCAAGGCGTTGTTCTCGGCGAACTCGCCGAATGGAATCAGAATCTCGCCGATGTCGACAATCTCGTCCACGGCGGGACGGTATTCCTTCACTTCGGCGGTGCTGTGCAGGCGGCGCAGGTCGCCGTTCTTCATCAGCACCGTGGGGCCGTCCATTTCGTCGCACGGCGTGGCGAGGGTGCCCTTGCCGGGGCGCTCGACTTTGAGCTGCGTGCCCACGGCGAGGAAGTCGTCCAGCAACGTCATGGTGGCTGGATGGAATGAGTTGGATGCGAGGCCGCCGGTGCGGCTGCGGCCGTAACGCAGACGGAATCCACCGATGCGGCTGGGGTGGCCAAACACGGGGCGTCCGGCGATGATGTCCTTGACGAACTTCGTGATGGGCGGGATCTCGGGGATGGCGTTGGGGTCCTCTTCTTCGTCCCCGTCGTCGTCCTTCTTTCCCTTCTTCATGAACTCCTCGAGGAAGTTCCAACCCTCCAGGCCCAATTTGTCCACGTGCTTCATCAATTTGGGTGCCTTCAGCACGAGGCCTTCGGCCATGACCAAGCAAGCGCCGCCACGCAAGCGGTTGCCTTCCACGCGGGGCAAATCGCGGTTGCCCGTGACTTCCTCTTGCTCGGTGCCTTCACCATTGATGCAGACGGGGCAGTTCTTGGCAATCAGTTCAATCTCCGGGCCCGTCGGAGTGTATTGCAGGTTGGCGGCCTGCTTGTATGCGGGAATCTCTTCCTTGTACCGCTCAATCTCTTCCGTCGTGGGAACGAACTTGCCAATGCCCAGCTCGCGCCGCACCACGTCCGCAATGAGAACGGACATCGCTTGGCCCGTGCCACCGGCGGCGCGAATGGGGCCAGCGAAGAACAAATCGACGTAGTCGGAACCATCGTTGTTGGCCCCAAGCCGCACCTCGGCGATGCCTTCCAAGGGCGCGACCAACACGCCTTCCGTGAGGATGGAGAGGCCCGTGCGGACCGCATTGTCCAGGCACTTCTCCTTCTTCTCGCCCTTCTTCAGCAAGTCGCTGGCCACTTCCGAGGCGACGCGCAGGCTGACCAATTCACGGTTGCCGATCTCCTTGGTTGCTTGGCGGATGCGCTCGGCCACACCGGGCGGGCCGACTTGGGCCTCCACGCGGGCCGCCAAGTCCTCGGCGGGTGGAATTTCCACTTCGAGGCTTGGGTCCAGGCCCTTGCGGCGGGCCTGCTTGGCCAACGCATAGGCCCGCATCGCTTCACCGTACAGGCGATCAAAGTACGCCTTCTGCAGCTCGGACACGGCCGGGCCGCGCACCTCGCCAGCGGCGCGCTTGGAGGCTGTCGCCTCGTTGTCCGACATGTCGGCCGACGGCGTCATCCCTCCCACACCCCACCGACTGGGCTGCGCGCGTTAAGGCTTGGCACCCCCGCCACCACAACGCCTTTCAAACCGACAGGGGGCTGGGAAGCTCATGCGCGCGATGGGAGTTCTGCTCCTGCTTCTGGCGGCAGCTCTGGCGGGATGTGCCAGCAGCCCCGGATTCCAAGACACCGACAACGACGGATTCAGTGACGACGAGGAACGCCTCGCCGGCACCGACCCGACCGACCCCAACAGCATCCCCTTGGACCAAGCGGACGCCAACGGCGACGGCGTGGTCGTCGTGGCCGTCATCGACGGCGGCTTCAACCCCTACCTGCTGGACATGGTGGGCAGCCACATGCCCCAACACCTCAACTCGGATTCAAGCGACGACTTGCCCCTGGACCAGGACCCGCACACGTGGGTTCCCGGCTTCCCCTCCCCGGACAGCTTCGCCAGCTACAACCGCATCGACCTGGACTTGTCCTACGCGGCCCAACCCGGCAACGTCGACGAGACCATCGCCAGCAACGATCTGTACAACGCCGACGCGGAAGCCTGGGCCGAAGTCCAGAGCGGCGACCCCACCGGTGGCGCCCACTACAACTACTTCCCCGGCACCAAAGTCATCGGCATGGTCAGCCTGGGCGGCAACGGCTACGCGGCCAGCAGCCACGGCGTCGGCACCAGCACCGTCAGCGTCGGCAACATCCACGGCTCCTGCCCCGAATGCCTGCTGGTCTTCGTCCACAACGGCGGCCCCCGCGAAGCCGCCAACGACTGGGTCCTCCAGCAAGACTGGATTGACGTCCAAACCAACTCGTACGGTTACTCCACCGTGATGCGCGACCGCATGTGGGCCGGCAGCAGCGTCGACATGCAGAAGGACGCCGTCAGCAACGGCCAAGCCATCTTCTTCAGCGCTGGCAACGGCCAGGCCAACACATTCACCGTGCCCAACCCGACCCTGTTCAGCAGCCAAGAAGGCCCCGACTGGATTGTCACCGTCGGCGCCATCGACCCCGTGGGCAAGAACAGCTACCAGGGCCACGGACGCCCGGCGGACATCGCCAGCATCGGCAGCGGCTACCCCTCCGGTGGTTACTGCGACAACACGATCAACTGCACCGGTGGCTTTGGCGGCACCAGCAACGCCACGCCCGTGACGGCCGGAATGTATGCCAAGGCGCTCTACGAGATGCGCATGATGGCGACCCGCGAACGCGACGTCAGCACCGAATTCATCGTCAACGGCGTCCCCGTCGACAACGGCACCATGGACTTCACTGCGCCCATGCTCATGGACGCCATGTTCCTGGCTGCCGAGCACAAGTCCAACGGTCAAGCCCTCTTGACCGGCCAGAGCTACCCCGTCCCAACCGATGAGATGCGGTTCATGGCCGAAGGCCACGGCAGTTTCATCGGCCGCCTCGATGGCGACGCGGTTTGGCAACAAGAAGTCCAAGCCATCCTCGACGCCGCCCTGCTGGGCGAGGGCGAGATGGCCCCCGGCGAAGAGGACTGGTTCATCAACGACTCCTACTGCCGCCAGAGCATCTGGGGTACCTGGGAACACGGCGCCTACGATGGCAGCAACCTGCCCGGCCCCAGCCCCCTGTGGCCCATGCGCACCGCGCTCCAAGTTGCCTGCCCCACGGTCGTCGCCGGCGTGGTGGATGTCCTCGAGATTCGGGACGGTGCCTAGGTGCGTCTGCTGATCGCCGCCCTGCTGCTGAGCGCCGGCCTGGCCGGCTGCGCCGCCGTGGAACCCGACGAGGGCTTCCAAGCCATCGACGAATCGATTGATGGACGCGGTGACGTCACGGTGGTCGCCATCCTCGATTCCGGCTTCAACCCGTACCACCACGACTTCTCGATGGAGCACATGCCCCAGCACATGGACGACGACCCGTCCAACGACCTGCCCCTCACGCAAGACCCCGCCACATGGCTCCCCGGCCACCCCGGCGCCGAGGCATTCAGCAGCTACAAGGCGCTGAACCTCACCCTCGCCCCGGACAACCCCGACGCCGTGCCCGCCGACTTGAAGGCCAAGGACCAGGCGGCTTGGGATGGCGTGGAGGATAGCAATCTCCCGGATGGCATTGGCATGCACTGGATTCCCGGCACGAAGGTCGTCGGCTACGTCGACTTCCGCGGCGGCGGAGACAATGGATTCGCCACCAGCAGCCACGGTGTGGGCACCACCGGCGTCAGCGTCGGCAACCTGCACGGCACCTGCCCCAGCTGCGTCTTCGTCTTCGTCAATGGCTACAGCGACGAAGCGGTCAGCTGGGTCGCCCAGCAGGACTGGATCGATGTCCAGACCAACTCCTGGGGCTACTCCACGATCCTGCTCGAGAAGGTGTATGCGGATTGTGACCTCGCCACGCAACGCGCCGGCGTGGAACGCGGCCAGCAGATTTTCTTCAGCGGCGGCAATGGCATGGTCAACGCCTTCGACGCCCCCGTACCGACTTTGTACTCGTGCCAGAAGGCGAGCGACTGGATCGTCACCGTCGGCGCCAACACCCGCGAGGGCCATACCTTCACTGGCAGCGGCAAGCCCGTCGATGTCGCCAACGTCGGCATCGCCTACCCGAGCCAAGGTGGTAGCACCGTCACCGGCGACTCGACGTTCAGTGGCACCAGCAACGCCGCTCCGACGACGGCCGGCCTGTACGCTCAAGCGCTGCACGACGTGCGCGCCATGCTGCCTGGCCCCAGCCGCATGCAATCCGGCGGCGTCATCGCCACCGGCCCGGCGGGCTGCGGCGATGTCAACCCCGAGTGCGCCTTGGCCGATGGCAACCTGACGGTGCACGAACTGCGCCACGCGCTGTTCGTCGCCGCGGAGCCCCAAGCCAAGGGCGTGGCCACCGCCAGCGAACTGCTCAGCGTCCCCGCCACCACCGAGGAATGGGCCTTGATGAGCGAAGGCCACGGGTCGTTCTTTGGCCACATCGGTGATCCCGAAGCCGAAGTGCAACGCATCGTGGACGTCACCACCGGGGCCGCCAGCGCCGAGCTGGAGCCCGAGGTGGCCGAGTTCGCCAAGGCGGTCAGTTACTGCACCCAGCAAGTCTGGGGCACCTGGGACCACGGCAGCTGGCAAGGCGAGAGCCTTGCGCTGTCCCCGCAGTGGCCCCTGCGCACGTGGCTGTCCACCGAGTGCCCCCGCGTCATCGACGCGATTGTCACCGTGGTCACGGCCACGTAGGCCATGGTGCATCCTCTTCCCTTCCTCCTTTGGCTCACCCCACGGCTGCGGAAATCGCGGCCAGGCGGAGTGCTTGGTCAGGATTAGAACAGGCAACAGGAGTGGAGGGGGTCGCCAGCGATTTCGAAAATCGCAGCCGAACCTCTGCTTCCACTAAACTATCTGGCCAGTTTGCTTGCGTTTGGACCCGACCTATCTAGAACGAAATTGCACAATGTGCAGGTCGCTCTAAATATCACCGCCAAATCGGAGCCCGGTCGCCGTGGCGGCCTGAGGTTTTGTGTGATGCAGAAGACAATGATCCTAATGACAGCGATGATGATGGTCCTGATGGGTCTCAGCCCGGCAAACGCCGAGGCCGAGCCCACCACCTTCATCGTTGGTCTGAGCGAGCACCCCAGCGTGCAAAAGGGTGGCAAGTTCCACGACGCCGACGTCGTCGGTGTGAACACCGCCATCGACTTCGTCGAAGTGACGACGAACAACCCCGACGCGTTCCTGAAGCGCGCCGAGAACGACCCGAAGATCCGCTACGTCACCGAAGACAGCGACACCGCCCTGGGCAGCTTCTACGTCCCCAACGACCCGATGCTCGGCCAGCAATGGGGCTTCGACCCCAGCCCCGGCATCAGTGCCTACAACGCCTTCGATGTCACCATGGGCAACACGGGCGTCGTCGTCGCCGTGCTCGACACGGGCCTCGACAAGAGCCACCCCGACATCGGCAACTACCTGCAAGGCTGGGACTTCTCCAACGGCGACAATGAGCCCGAGGACCTGAGCCAGTGCGGTCACGGCACCCACGTCGCCGGCACCGTCGGCGCCATCGCCGACAACGGCGTCGGTGTGGCTGGTGTCGCCCAGACCACGATCCTCCCGGTCAAGGTCCTGGAATACACCAACCCGCTCTACGGTTGCACCGGCAGCTTCGCCGACATCGCCAACGGCATCACCTGGTCCGCCGACCAGGGCGCTGACATCATCAGCATGAGCCTCGGCTGCTTCGGCTGCAGCGACCAGTCGGTCGTCGACGCCATCGACTACGCCACCGCCGCCGGTAGCCTGGTCATCGTCGCCGCCGGCAACGACGGCGCCAACAGCCTCGGCTTCCCCGCCAACGTCGCCAACGCCATGAGTGTGGCGGCCCACGACAGCAACGGCAACAAGGCCAGCTTCAGCAACTACGGCAGCGGCCTGGACATCACCGGCCCCGGCGTCGGCATCGTCTCCACCACCGGTGGCGGCTACGCCACCTGGGACGGCACCTCCATG
>JBFKTF010000042.1:0-12045 GCA_041636435.1 Thermoplasmatota archaeon | reverse complement strand
GCCGCGCGACGTGCCCGTTCCCGCTCCAGCATGGCCCGCTTCTGGGGGTCCATCGCCTCGGTCTTCTGGGCGAGTTTCTCCCGGCGAGCCTGCTCTTGGGCGGCCAGCTTGTCCGCCTTGGCCTTGGCCTTGGCTTGTTGCTTGGCTTCGGCGGCTTGTTGCTTCTCTTGGGCCGCCTTGTCCTTCTCGGCCTGCTTCTTGGCCGCGGCTTCTTCCTTGGCCTTCTGCTTGGCTTCGGCGGCCTCGCGCTTCTGGCGAGCCGCCGCGTCCTTTTCCTTCTGCTTGGCGTCAATCGCCTGGAGCTTGTCTTTCTGCTTGGCCTCCAAGTCCTTCTGCTTGGCGGCCAGCTTCTGCTTGGCGGCCTCTTCCTTCGCCTTGGCCTTGGCGGCGGCCTGCCGTTCCTTCTCGGCCTGCTTCTTGGCCGCGGCTTCTTCCTTGGCGGCGTCCGCCTTGTCGGGCTTGGCCTCCTTGGGCTTGCTCGGCTTGGCCTCCTTGGCTTCCAGCTTGGCCTGCATCGCCTCTTGGCGGGCTTTGGCCTTCTTGGCCGCGGCTTCTTCCTTGGCCTTGCGTGCCGCTTCCTTGGCCTGGGCCTTCTCGGCGGCCAGGCGTTCCTTCTCTGCCTGCTTGGCCGCGGCCGCTTCGGCCTTGGCCCGTTTGGCTGCCTCGGGGTCGACGGCCGCCTTCAAGGCCGCGTCCTTCTTGGCGGCCTCAGCGTCCTTGCCCTTGGCGGCTTTGGCCTGGGCGGCGTCCGCCTTGCGGGCTTCGGCTTGCTGCGCCTTCTTCTTGGCGGCCGCTTCCCGTTCGGCCTTCTTCTTGGCGGCCGCTTCGGCCTTGGCCTGCTTGGCGGCTTCCTTGTCCTTCTTGGCCGCAAACGCCGCGGCCTCCTCGGCGCTCATGAACGCCAAGCGGCTGTGGCAACGCGGGCAAGTCGCCTTCTTCTGGTCGGCGCGGACCGTGAATCCGTGATCGCAATGGGGGCAGGTGATGGGCTCCAGCACCACTTGCTTGGTCGCCTTGGTCGGCTTCTGCTTGGCCGGTGGCTTCGATGCCTGCTTGGCGGCGGGCTTGGGGGCCGCCTTGGGAGCGGGCGGCGCCTCGGGGGCCTCGGCTCGTGCGTGGCGCACCGTCTTGGCGCCGGGGGCCAGCTCCTTGGCGTGGGCCACCCAGTTCTCGACGGTCTTGGGGCCGACCCGGCCCTTGTGCACCGTGGCGGGGGCCTTGGCCAGATCCTCCTTGATGCGCGCCAACAGGTCGGCGGGCTCCTCGCGGGACAGCGCCAAGACACTGTGGACGTCGACGCGGACCAAGGTCTCGGCAAACTGCGGTCCCACGCCCTTGACGTGGAGCAGCTCCGCCATGTCAATCCACGCGGCGATCTTCTTGACGGGAATCTTGGTGGCTTGGGCCAAGGCCTCTTCGTCGGCCGTGACGAGGTCCTCGGTGTCACCCATGCCGTGCTTGTGGAGCGTGGCGGCGTGGGTCTTGCCGATGCCCTCGATGTCGATGAGTGGGACGCCGGAGCCCCGGGTGCGGCGACGGCGGTCGTCCGTCAGGACGTCCAAGTGCATCGCTTGCTCCGCCTCGGTCTCCTTGGCGTGCAGTTGGCGGGCGCGTTCGCCCTTGGCCTTCTGCAATTCTTGGCGCTTCTGTTGCGACGCCTTCTCCTTGGCCGCCGCTTCCTTCTGTTTGGCGGCTTCGGCCTTGGCATGCTCCAATTCCTTGCGCTTGGCTTCCGCAGCCTCCGCCTTGGCCTTGGCTGCGGCTTCCTTCTGCTTGGCGGCTTCGGCCTTCGCCTTGGCGGCCTCCTTGCGCTGCGCTTCCTGGAGCTTGGCGCGCTCCTTGGCTTGCTGCTCCTTGAGCTTGAGGGCCTCGGCCTTGGCCTTCGCGGTCTCCTTGGCCTTTTGCTTGGCGGCCTCGGCGCGGGCCTTGAGTTGTGCCTCCTTGGCCTGGATCTTCTCTTGACGGCGCCGCTCCTTTGCCTCCGCTTGGGCCGCCTTGGCGGCTTCGCGCTCCTTGCGCTTGTCTTCGGCTTGCTTGCGGCGCGCCTCGATGTCGGCCCGGCGTTGGGCCATGGCCGCTTCGCGCGCGGCTTGACGTGCCTTGGCCTGTTCGTCGGCTTGCTTCCGGCGTTCCTCCGCCTGGCGCTTGTGCTCGGCGTCCCGCTGATCGCGGGCCTTCACGGCGGCTTCGGCCTTCTTCTGCTGGGCTTCCAGCTTGGCGGCTTGTTCCTCGGCGCGGCGCTTCTGCAGCTCCGCCTCGCGGCGCATCCGTTGTGCTTCGTCCTTCGTGGGCGCGGCCGGCGGCGCGGCTTCTGCGGGGGCCGCGATGCCTTGCTCGGCCGCGTTGGCATCGGCTTCCGCCTTGGCCTCGGCCTTGGCTTCCGCCTGGAGGCGCTTCTGCTCGGCCTTGGCCTCCGCCGCCAAGCGTTCCTCTTCGGCTTGCTGCTTGGCCGCTTCTTCGGCACGGAGGCGGGCCTGCTCGGCCTTGCGCTTGGCGTCTTCTGCCTTGCGGATCTCGGCTTCGGCCTTCTTGCGTTCGCGCTCTTCGGCCTTGCGCTTGGCTTCCTCTTCCTTGGCGCGCTTGGCGGCTTCGATTTCGAGGCGGGCCTCGCGGCGTGCGCGATCGGCTTCCTCGACGATGGACAGGGCATCCAATGGTTCGGGTTCGTCGTCGAACTCGATGATGATGCCACAGGAGGGGCAGGGAGCTTCGCTCGCCTCCGCGTCCACGTCGAAGACGTGTTCGCATTGGGGGCACGTGGTCTCGTATTCTTGGCCCGACACGACGCGACGCTCCGACAGCATCCGTCCACAAGCCCCCTCCGTGATAAAGGGCTGCGAACCGACGGCGATTGGTCGACCAGGAAGGAACGTATAAAGGGCGCTACGCGAGCGCGCGCAACCAGGCCTCGATGGCGGCCACCGCGGCTTCCTGGCTGGCCGGATGGACCTCGGGGCGCACTTGCACCACGACGGCGTCCTCCACCTGCTTTCGGACGGTCCGGCCCTCGAAGGCGGCCTGCTTGTCGAAGCGCACGTGGAACGTCCCGTTGTGGTCCGTGCGGGCCGGCACCTCCGGCAGCAGACCATCCTCTATGGGCAGCAAGCCGGCCAGGCAATCCCGGATGGGGCGCTGGCGCTTGATGGTGCATTCGACGAGGTGCACCGTGCCACCGTGGTGGCTCTCAATCGGGGTGACTTCCGTGGCGTCGGCGAAGGACTCGTCGTCCAATCCACTCAGGTGTTGGACGGCCGAGACGACCCGATCCAGGTCCTCGGTGGGGTGGGCCGTGGCCCGCAATCGCAACCAATGGCAGCGCATGGAGGAAAGGGAAGAGGAAGTCAAGCCGGATTACGGCTTGGCAGCGACTTCAGCGGGCTGGCCTTCCCAGTGGTTGATCACGTGGACCTCCCAGGAGCCGCAGCCACTGGCGCTCTTGCACACCACGTAGACGTAGTGGTTGACGCTGTTGGGGACGTCGAACTCGTCGCTCCAGCGGTGCTTGGCGCCGCCGTTGGTGCCGATGTTGTTCTGGTCGCCGTCGCAGATGGCGATGTCGACGCTGCCGCCGACGACCCAAGCTTCGACCCACTTGGTGCCGTTCTTGAGCTGGATGCCTTCCTGCGTGGAGTAGGCGTCGTCGAGCAGGGTGCCCTGGCCGCTGGTGGGGCCCTCGCAGTTGGTGACGGTGACGCCGCTGGGGGCGCCGGCGTCTTCGGAACCGGTCAGGACCTGGACCTCGTTGACGTAGGTGAGGACGGTGGTGGCGTTGCTGCCGCCGTCTTCGTCCAGGACGCGGTAGGAGGCGAGCAGCGGACCGGCGGTGTCGGCCAGCATGGTGACGGACTCGCCGGGGAGCAGCTCGACGGTGCGGCTCTGGTTGCGGTCGATGACCGTCAGGGCGGCGATGTCGATGACGCCATCGACGTCCTCGGTGCCGTTGGCACTGAAGGTGACCATGGTGCCGGCGACCACGTAGGTGCTCTCATTGAGCATGATGCCGTCGGCGCTCGCCGTCAGCATGACCTTGGGGATCATGTTGGGCACGGCGGTTTCGTTGTCGTCGGGCAGATCGGTCTCGTTGCCGTCACCGTTGCCGTCGTCGTTGCCGCTGTGGCATGCGTCGTGATCCTCGGCATCCGCACATTCGTCGTCGTGGCCGGCATCGCCGTCGTCCGTGCAACCGGACAGGGCGACGAAGGCCAGCATCAGCATGGCAAGAAGTGTGTTCACGCGCATGGGCTTCAATGCGAGGTGAGTCTGACTGGACTTAAATCCTACCGTCCTCGGCTCGCTCTGGATGGTCGGGATGGCGAAGCGTTCGGGCCCTCCACGGCGGCGTCGTGGAGGCCGAAGTGCTTTCCAACACGGCCCACTGGCGCGGCCTGCCCCATGGAACTGGAGCGTTGGAACGTCGAGCAAGAGAAGCGCGTCGCCGAGCAGGTCGCCGCAGACACTCCTGGATTCCAGGGCGACGGCGCGAAGCCCGTCTGGAGCATCGACACGCCACCGCCATACCCCAGTGGCAAGTGGCACATCGGCGCCGTGGCGGGGTACAGCCTCATCGACATGCTGGCGCGCAGCCGCCGCATGCTGGGCTACGACGTGATGTTCCCCTGGGGCACCGACCGCAACGGCATCAACATCGAGTTCACGGTCGAGAAGAAGCACAAGAAGCCGATGCGCATCTGGGCGATGGACCACGGCGAAGTCGAAGGACGCCGCATGTTCAACGACGCCTGCCGCGAAGAAATCAGCGTCTTCTCCGACGACATGATCCGCATCGGCCGCCGCATCGGGCTCAGCTGCGACTTCGACAACGGCTACGAGACGGACTCCCCCAAGTACCGTGCCTTCAGCCAAGCCCAGTTCCTGAAGCTCTTCGAAGAGGGCCTCATCATCGAAGAACTGCGCCCCAACACGTACGACCCCAAGCTCGGCACCACCATCGCCGACGCCGAAGTGTACTATGAGGAGCGCAAGACCCGTCTCAACGATGTCGTTTGGACCGTCAAGGAGACGGGCGAAGAGATCCTCATCTCCACGACGCGCCCCGAGCTGATTGCCGCGTGCCGGCAAGTGCTGGTCCACCCCGACAACGAGGCCACCAAGCACCTCATTGGCAAGACCGCCGTCCTGCCCATCGACCGCTCCAAGGGCCCCGCGCCCGGCTTTGGCAAGCGCCAACTCAAGGACGACCCGCACCCCTGCGACACCGACACGGGCCTCAGCAACGAGGTCCCCATCGCCGCCCACCCCCACGTCAAGACCGACTTCGGCAGCGGCGTCATGATGGTGTGCAGCTACGGTGACCAAGCCGACGTGCAACTGTTCCGCGAACTGGAACTGGACCCCATCGCCGCCATTGGCATGGATGGCCGCATGACCCAGGTCGCTGGGCAATACGCCGGCTTGCTGGTCGAGGACGCGCGCCGCCGCATCATCGAGGACCTGGAAGCCGAAGGCAAGCTCCCCAGCTTCAAGAAGGTCGACCAGAAGTTCCCCATCTCGGAGCGCTCCAAGGCGGCCGTCGAGGTCATCTCGCTCAAGGAATGGTACGTCAAGCAGACCCACGCCACGGACGCGTTGCGGCAAATCGCCAGCGACATGCACTTCGTGCCCGCCAAGCACCGGCAATTGCTGCTCGACTGGATCGACACGGTCAGCATCGACTGGCCCATCAGCCGCCGTCGCTGGTACCACACCGAGATTCCTCTCTGGCTCATCGTCGACGACGAGGACAACGAACAGCCCTACGTCGTCGTGCCCCCGTACGACGCCAGCAAGGCCGAGCACACCTACTTCCAGCCCTGGGCCCAAGACGCGCCGGCCGGCAGCAAGGTCGTGCACCGCGAAACCCGCGAAGCCATGGGCAGCCTCGACGAGTTCCTCGCTGCCCACCCCGACTTGCGCGTGGTCGGCGAAGGCAAGGTGTTCGACACGTGGATGGACTCCAGCGTCAGCCACCTCTTCGTGCTGGCCCAAGCCGCCGCCAACAGCCCCCAAGAAGGTGCGCTCTGGCGCCCGGACCACACCTGCAGTCTCCGCATCAACGGACGCGACATCGTCCGCACCTGGCTCTACTACGCCAGCCTCAAGAACCAGCTCCTCGAAGGGAAGAAGCCGTTTGAGCACGTGGTCATCCACGGCATGGGCATGGATGCCCGTGGCCGCAAGATGAGCAAGTCCGTGGGCAACGTCATCGAACCCGACGTGGTCTTGGACAAGTACGGCAGCGACGCCTTCCGCCTCTGGATTGCTGGCGAGTGCACCATCGGCGACGACTTCCGCATCGACGAGCAGAAGATCCAGGGCACCGGCAAGTTCCTGCAGAAGCTGGCCAACGTGGTCAACTTCGTTAGCCGCTTCGAGCAGGCCGAGCGCCCCAACCAACTGCACGCCGTCGACGAATGGATTCTGGGCGAACTGGACGCCGTGGTCGCCGATGCCAAGGCCGGCTACGAGCACCTGGACTTGTTCGGGCCCGCCAACAAGGTGCGCTCGTTCGTCTGGAACCTCTTTGCTCCGCACTACCTTGAGATGGTGAAGGGCCGCGCATACGACGGCGACGCCGCCGCGTGCTGGACCCTGCACACCGTGGTGCAACGCGTTCTGCTGCTGCTGGCCCCCATCGCCCCGTTCATCAGCCACTACTACGCCGACGCCGTCTACGGCCTCGACGTCCACCGCGCCGCCCTGCCCGAACCCCTTGGCTTCGACGCACCCGATGGGCTCACCGACGCCGTGACCGAGTTCAACAGCCTCGTCTGGAAGACGAAGAAGGAGCAAGGCGTCAGCCTGGCCCAAGGCATCGACGGCATCGACATCCCCGAGCCCTTGCAACCCATGCAGGACGTCCTGGTGGCCATGCACAAGCTCGGCGAAGCCTAAGGTTCCGGCCAGTCACCAAGCAGACCATGCGGTCCTTGGGACACACCCAGGGTGATGACGACCGTCCTGGCGGACCACGCTTCCATCGAGCGCCTCCTGCGCCCCGCCAGCAACCGCGCCGACCAGTGCCGCGCCAACCCCGGACGCGTCGACGCCAAACGGGTTCGTCATCGTGAAGGGGCCTACGCCACGAACGGCCCCGAATCGTGGCCCGACATCCACCACCGCATGCGCTCGGGCATGCACGAGGACGAATTGCTGGCCATCGCGAGCCAAGCCTTCCGAGACGCCATCGCTTGCCGCGATCAAGTGCTGGCCACCCGCATCCACCGCGTCACGTCCCGCGGCGTCGTCACCATCCCACTGTTGTTGGCCGACGGCTTCCGCTACACCCCCGTGTTCCTTTACGCGGACGCCACCGACGCCACGGCCCGCCACTTCGCCCACGCCCGCGATCTCTGCGCCATGCTGGGGATGGACGAAGCCGTCTACTTCGCCCCCCGGCCATTGAACCGGGCCATCGGGGCCGGCGCCGAAGAGCCACTGGGCTTTGCGCACTTCCAACCCGCCACCAGCCACGGCGACACCCGCCGCTCCACGGTCTGGGGTGAACCCGACGAACGCGCCGCCATCCACGCCGCATGGGCCGCCTTCGACAAGGCATTGGGCCGCCGCGCCGCCGACTTCGCGGCCTGCCTGTTTGAACGTGGCCACGGTGGTCGCCTGCGTGGCATGCGCCTCCCCACCCACCTCGTGGGCACGTGGCTCGAGGCGCCCGACCGCATCGTGGTCAGCGCCATCGCCAGCCGCCGCGACGGTGTCCGCCTGGAATTCCCGGAGGACACCAAGGTCCCGGTCGCGCTCAGCATCATCCACGGCCTGACCCAACTGGCCGAAGACTTCCGCACCGAGGATCGTTTCCCCCGCATCTTCGGCCGCAGCGCCGCACACGACTCCGCACCCCAGCCCCGGTCCAACCCGGCGCCCCAGCCGCAGGTCCCGCCGCGCCCGCCCGCCCCCATCGCGTCCCCGACGCCCACGCGGCCCGCGCCCGCTCGACCGTCCACCGCCATCGCCAAGGCCCGCCGCGTGGCCCCGCCGCTCTCCATGCCCACGGGGCCCGCCACGCCCTCCGGTGCGCCGCAACCCTCGGCCGACATCGTGCCCAACGCGGCCCGCTTCGACCGCGCCGCCCGAGAGGCCCTTGCGGTCGACGACGCGCCCGACCAAGCCAACGTGCGTCGGCTCCCGCCCGCCGCACGGTTCACACCCGACGGGTTCCTCATTCCTCCAAGCGGCAAGGTCCCCACGCCGGGCGAATTCACCCTGACGCCAGAGGACCACGCGTTCATCGATGAACCGCGGCTCTGAGCAGGGCTTTTGACGGCCACCCGGTCGGCGCCATGTGGACCGACGACGAGGCATCCTGCTTGCGGCCGCCGGCTTCACTTGCTGGGGCCTGCTGAGCCCGGGCAACGAGATTCTGCTGCGCCAATACGATCCGCTCTGGATGCAGGTCGTGCGCAGTGTCCTGGCATCCACGGTGCTCATCGCCTGGGTGGGCGTGGATGGATTGCGCGACGCGCTGCGCGTGTTCCGGCACCGCCGCCTGCGCCTGGCGTTGTTCTGGGGGACGTTCATCTCGTTTGCACTGTTTGCCTTGGCCCAGGACCGCATCCCCGCCACGTTTGCCACGTTGGGTTTCTACACGAGCCCGCTGTGGACCGCGGTCTTTGGACGGTTCTTTGGCGAGCGACTTGGCCCATGGTTTGCGCCCAGCATCCTTGCCATGCTGTTTGGTGCGTGGTTGGCCCTCACGGACGCCGGCACCGCGTGGCCCGATTGGCTTGGCATGACGATGGCCGTGGGGGCCGGCGCCACGTGGGCGGTCTTCGCCGTCTTGCTGCGCCGCAGCAGCGCCGACGTGGAATGGAAGCCCCTGTTGTTGGCCAGCATGCTCCTGGCCACGCCATTGTTCATTGTCCTGGCGCTGGTGTTCGAGCCGTGGCCGGCTTGGGGCGACTTCACGCAGGAGACGTGGTTCTGGACTGGCGTGCAAGTGGCCATCCCCACGCTCCTGGCCATGGGGCTGTTCCAGAACGCCCTGCGCTATGCGCCCGCCAGCCAAGTGAATCTCTTGGTTGGCTGTGAACTCGCGGGCACCGTGGTCTTTGCCTACTTGCTGCTGGGGGCCCGCTTCACTGGCCTTCAGCTCATGGGTGTGTTGCTGGTGCTGTTGTCCGTGACGTTCTACTTGGCCAAGGCACCCCATGAGGCGCCCCCGGGCCACGAGGCCCCCGGGGCTTAGACGACGCCCGCGGCCAGCATGGAGCCCACCAGCAACAGCATCACGCCCACGAGGCGACGGATGCCCTCGATGGTCACCTTGCCCACCAGGCGCTTGCCAATGAACGCGCCCAGGAACGCCAACAGGCACGCGGCGGCCAACAGCGGCCAACTGGAAACGGGCAAACCCCCGACGCCGTAGACCCCCAGTCGCGCCACGTCGACGAGGATGGCGCAGAACGTGGCCGTCGCGACGAAGGTCTTGGCGTCGAGGCCGACCTTGGTGAGAAACACGCTGCGCAACGCCCCTTGGTGCCCGGACAAGCCACCAAAGAAGCCCGACATGGCGCCACCAATGGGCAGCCATTGGCTCGAGACGTTCCAATCCTTCAAGCCCGGCACCAAGTCAAACAACGCGAAGGTCACGATGAGCAACCCAATGACCAGGCCCAACACGGTCACCTCGCCGGCAGCGTGCACGGCCAGCACCTGGCGGGGGAGGGCTCCAAGGACCCATGCGCCCAGGAACGCCGCCAACAACGCCGGAACGCCAAAGCGCAGCACCACGGGCCACGCCGCGTCGTGGTGCAATAGGGTCCCCTTGAACGCATTGTTGGCCAAGTGCACGACGGCGGTCGCCGCCACGGCCACGTCCAGTGGGAAGACCAACGCGAAGGCCGGCAGCAACAACGTTCCCAGTCCAAATCCGGAGAACAACGTCAAGATGCTGGCCCCCAACGCCACCGCCAGGACCAGCAGCACATCCCACATTGGGCCGGCCACTTCTCCGCCGCGTTAAGCTCTGATGCCATGACAACAGGCATCAACATGGCCCCGGTCGCGAGCCCGTGCGCGTCCTGTTCTGGAACGTCAACAGCCTCGGAGTGCGCTACGACCGTCTGATCGGTGTCCTCGAGCGCCATGACCCCGACGTGGTCTGCTTGCAGGAAACCAAGAGCGAGGACGCCCGCTTCCCCGAGAAGGCCTTGCAGCAGAAGGGCTACCACTGCGCCTATTGGGGTCAGAAGTCCTACAACGGCGTCGCCATCCTCAGCAAGGCCCCATTGCAGGATGTCCGCATGGGCTTCGATGGTGACCCGGTGCCTGAGGAGGCCCGCACCATCGCCGCCACGGTCCCCACGGTGGATGGTCCTGGCCTCCGCATCTGGGACTTGTACGTCGTCAATGGCCAGGCCAAGGATTCCCCCAAATTCGCGACCAAGATGCAGTGGCTGGATGCCCTGCGCGCCGCCGTGGAGGCCGACCGCAACGCCACGGGGCTGCCCACGCTGCTGGTGGGGGATTGGAACATCACGCCCAGTGACCTGGACGTGCACGACCCCGAGAAGTGGCGGGGACAGATCCATGCCACGCCGGAGGAGCGCGGGCACTTGCAAGCGTTCCTGGACGGCGGCTTCCATGACTTGCAGCGCCGCTTCGACGAGGGGCCGGGGCCGTGGACTTGGTGGGACTACCGCTTCCAGGCATTCCGACATGGTTGGGGCATCCGCATCGACCTCGCGTTGGGGGACGACCGCGTCGCCGAGGCGACCACCAGTGTGCGCGTCGACAAGGACGAACGACGGCAACCCACGCACCCCAGCAAGCCCAGCGACCACGCGCCGGTCATCGTGGATTTGGCTTGGGAGTCCGTCGTGGACCCGCCGCGTGTGGAGAAGCCGACGGTGGCGACCACCCTGGGTGCGTTCGAATAGGACAACCATTGGCCCGTCCGTCAGGCTCAAAAAAGGCGGCGTTCCAACTAGAAAAACCCCGGAGGACCGGAGATTGGCCTTTCCGCCAGGTCCAAGAACCAGCAACATCTGTAATCATCGTGGACCCCCGCGAGGTGCTGGTCCAACGCTTCGGGCGCGCTGCCTTCGATGTGGATAGCGCCCTGGAAGCGCTGGGCCCACGAGGAGGTGGCCTGTTGCAGGACCTCTACCACCGGGGGGTCGTCCGGATGGCCTCCGACGGGCGCCTCATTTTGGCCGAGGCCGAGCGCGCCGTTGGCCCCCGCAAAGAAGCGATGACCGACGCGGCACGCATCGTTCTGGAGCAGGCCCGCCATGCCCAGGCCGCCAGCGAGCGTCAACTGGCCGAAATCTCGCGCCGCCTGGAGGAAATCGAACGGATGTCGGCCGCGGTCCTGGCATCGCACCGTCGCCTCGTGCGCGGTGGCTTGGCCCGGAATGGGGGGGTCGATGCCCGAAAGTCCGGTTGACCCAAAGCCCCCCACCGGCGAGGATAAAGACTCCGCGCGGGCCCTGCTGAATGTGGAGACGTGGTTGTCCATGCTGGAGCGCCGATTCGGCGACCAACCGTTCTCGCTGGACGACGCCATGGCCGCCCTGGGCACGTTCGCCCCTCGCGGCGTGCTGGGCACGCTGCGCAAAATGGGCGCCATCCGCCTCCACGACGACGGGCGCATGCGCATCGTCGAAGCCGGGCGCCTGAGCCACCGTGCCATGCCCCGCAACGTCCACCCCGACCAAGTCCAGGCCGCCCTGAGCGAGACCAAGGAGATGGTGGAGCGCAGCGCCGAGATGGTCGAACGCTTGCGCGAGGTGTTGCGACGCGTCGACGACACCGGCTTGGAGCGGCTGCGCACCCAGCGCATGGCGTTGCAGGGTGAGCGCGACAATCACGATGCGCGCGTCGCCCAGCACGAGGTCGGCGAGGAAATGCGCCGGGCCCGCAAAGCCAACGGTTGGTTCACGGCCGAGCCGACCGACTAGCTGACTTCCACCGAGTGGCCGAGGTCATTGCCTTCGTCGTATCGTCCGACCCATTCGCGCTTGGCCACGGTGTCGATGGCCTCCGCCAACAGGTCCAGCTCGTGGGCTTCGTTGTAAATGCCCACGGTGG
>JBFKTF010000041.1:0-12045 GCA_041636435.1 Thermoplasmatota archaeon | reverse complement strand
TGGTCGTTCCTCGGCGTCACGTTCGAAGCCAGCGGCAAGGACCACCGCAGCAAGGGTGGCAGCTGGGACACCGGCCTCGAAATCTGCCAGAAGGTCTTCGATGCCACGCCGCCCCACGGAATCATGTACGAGTTCCTGAACCTCAAAGGCAAGGGCGCCATGCACAGCAGCAGCGGCTTGGCGGTCAGCGCCGCGCAGGTCCTGCACATGACGCCCCCCGAGGTGTTGCGCTACTTGCTGATGCGCCAGAAGCCCAGCAAGCACATCGACTTCGACCCCGGCTTGGGCGTCCTGAACTTGGTCGATGAGTTCGACCGCTTGGAGCGCGTCCACTTCGGCGTCGAAGAGAACCCCGGCACCTTCACCGAAGTGGAACGCACGTACCAACTCAGTTGCCCGCGGGACGTCCCCGAGCACGTCCCCAACCAAGTCCCCTACCGCCACCTCGTCACGGTCGCCCAATTGGCCAACGACGTGGACGGCGTCGAAGCCATCCTGCGCCGCAGCGGTGAATTGACGGGTGATATGGACGACCACGACCGCGCCGTTCTGGCCGAACGCATCGACCACGTCCGCTACTGGTTGCAGCACTTCGCCCCAGACAACGTGCGGTTCCAGGTCCAAGACGACGTGCCCGACGTGGTGCGCGACGAGGATCGGGCATTCCTGGCGGCCCTGCTGCCGCGCCTGGAGACGGCCCAATGGACCGCCGAGGACATCCACAACACCATCCACGAAGTCGCCGCCGAACGCGACGTGGGCCAGAAGGACGCCTTTGGCGCCGTCTATCGCAGCGTCTTGGGCAAGGACCGCGGACCCCGTGCAGGTTTCTTCGTCAGCAGCTTGGATCGGGAGTTCATCTTGGATCGCTTCCGCGCAGCCTCAACCTAGATTGAATCAAGTCTTATCAGGTTGAATTGGTCGGCCGGCCCATGCGCCGCACCGGCCTCGTCGTCCTCCTGGCCTTGGCCATCGTGGCAACGGGCACGGCGGACTTCGCCGCGGCGCCCGGATTCAGTGGCCGCGTCGCCGACTGCAGCAGTTGCCACCGACCTCCCGTCGAAGGCGACGACGCCCAAGTCGCCATCACCGGCATCCCCGCCGATTGGCTCCCCGACACCAACTACGACTGGCTCGTCGACGTGACGGGCGGCCCACAAACCATTCCCACCGGCCCGCAAGCCGGCTTCGAAGTCGAGGTCCTGGATGGCACCCTGTTGCCGGGGCCGGAGGCCAGCGGCGACGTGCGCGGCTTCCACGATCGGCAAGCCACCTACACCGAAGACGGCGTCTTCCAACGCCAATGGTCCGTCACGTGGACCAGCCCCGGCCTCGACCAATACCCCGCCCTCATCACCGTCTGGGTCGCTGGCCTCGCAGCCAACGGCAACCACAACCCACTCAACGCCAGCGCCGCCGGCGAGCAAGGCGACAGCGTCGCCACCATGCGCTACACCATCCCGCCTGCAGCCGCCGCCCTCGATGCTTGGCGCGCCATGCCCCTCATGCCCCCGGCCATCGACCAGGTGGTGCCTCGCGACGGGGGCCACACCATCCATGGCCGCATGCTCGACGACAACGCCACGGCCGTGGAGGTCTTCGATGGACGCCAATGGGTGCAGCGCTCCGCCGGCCCATCCTGGCGCCTCGTGGTCCAGGGCGACGAGGACATCCGCCTGCGGGCCAGCGGCGCCGAACGCACCTCCCCCGAATTGCTCATCGACATCGCCTCCGGTCAGGTCGTCACCGAGCCCGTGGCCGACGAAGCGACCCCACTTCCCGCCCTCATCCCGATTCTCGCCATCCTCATCGCCTGGAGACGCCCATGAAACTCGCCACCCCCCTCGCCGCCTTGCTGCTCGTCCTTGCCGGATGCTCGGAAGAAACGCCCGCCTCCGACGACGCCGACGTGATCGTCACCACGCCGGACGTCAACGTCACCGCCGACCCCGTGTCGTTCACGGTGGACCAAACCGAGTTCATCCTGCAAGGCCTCGGCGCCGCCAACGTCACCGGCACCATCCTCGGCGACGCCACCATCACCGTCGCGGGCATCGACGCCACCGTCTCCAACGGTACGTGGAGTGTGCAAGTGCCCGTGCCCTTCGGCCACACGACGCTGGACGTCCTCGTCGACGATGGCTTGGAACTGCAGAACGCCACCGTGCTCGTCAAGCGCCACATGGAACTGACGGTGCGCATTGACCACGACCCGGCCCAGGGCAAGCAAGACCGCGAGGACACCATCTACTGGGACTACGGCGGCCTGCGCAGCATGCACGAAGACGCCAGCTACGAGGGCTGCGCGCAGCCCCACCCGGAGCGCCCCAACGCCCACGATGCGCTGCTGGACTACTCCGACATCACGGGCGTGCCCATCACGTACACGGACTGCGGTAGCTTCGGCGTCAGCGTCGACGACGTGGACAGCATCGACTACGGGCCACTGGGGTGGTGCTTCACCGTCAATGGCGAAGCCGCCGAGTTTGGCATCAGCCTGCTGGAACTGCAGGACGGGGACGTCTTCGGGTTCCTGAACTGCGCTGGCCTCAGCTAGCCAAGCAGGTCCACTAAATCGGCGGCCTTGCCGTCGAACTCTTCCGTCTTCTCCTCGCCCGTCTTGCGCTTGCGCTCTTGGGCTTCGGTGCGGAACTTGACGCCGTCTTCGGCGATGATCTTGCCATCCACCGTGGCGCTGGTGTACATCTCCACGCTCTTGGCGTGCAAATCGCCCAGGACGCTGCAGTCTTCGCCCACCACCACGTGGCCCGAAGCGACCAGGTCGCCTTCGATTTCCGTGCCGGGGTAAAGCGTCACGTCACCCTCGGCGCGCAGGGCCCCATGGATTGTGGTGCCGTCGCCAATGGTGGTGTCGCCCTTGACTTGCAAGTTGCCCAAGATGCGGCAGTCAGCGCCGGCATCGAGGCCACCCTTGATGGTCCACTTCTGCAGGTCGATGCCGCTATTGTCTGGAACGAACAAGAAGACCTCGTCGACGGCAATCTCCGTCTCGTCGGCCTCTTCCAACTCCTTCAGGATGCGCTCCACTTCTTCGGATTGCCCCATCCGCAGCAATTCAAGGAGGTAGATGAAGATGTAAATGATCAGAGGCACCGGGTTGCGCTTCTGCACCCAACCCTTCGCCTTCAACTGGCCCGTGATGCGCACGTCGTCGCCCACGTCCAAGTCGCCTTCCAAGGCCAAGTCGCCTTGGATGAAGCAACGCTCGCCAATGTACGCGTTCGCGCCGGATTCCACGTCTCCCAAGATGTGGGCCGACTGGTCCATGCGCAGATCCGATTCGGTGCGCACGTCGCCGTCCACCTTGACGCCTTGACCGATGAAGATCCGTCCGGAGGTCTTCAGGCCGAAGCCCAACTCGACGTGGTTGCCCAGGATGACGTCACCATGCGTGATGATCGTATGCTCCTCGACACTGGTGCCTTCCGGCAAGACCAGCGTCCGCTTGTCGAACGCCATCGGCTAGTGCATCCCAGGAAAACCAGCGGCAGGGCCGTTGAAAGGGTTGCGACTGAAGCCAACGCTCCCACCACAGTCTTGAAAGCCGGCCGCAGGGCTCGATGGGCGTGGAGCGTGGTGGCTGGATCACGTGGGCATTGGTGGCGACCCTCATCGGGTCCGTCGTCGCAGCCAACGGCTTCCAACTCGCCACCGCCATGGTCCAAGGCTTCCTGGACCAGAGCACGCCCACGCCACCCGACCCCAGTTGGACGTACCCGTTCAGCCCAATCCTCATCGGCGTGGCCGCGTTGCTGATGTCGGGCGCCGCCTGGGCCATGGGCTATGGCTGGGCCAAGGTCCGTGCCAAGTCCGTGGAGAAGCGCAAGCGCCGCCAGGTCCTCGACGAACCCGAGGAACAGGAAGAGGACCGCTTCGCCCTGCCTCCCGGCTTTGGTGAGCGCCGCGTCAAGACCAAGCGCCACGGCCTGGCGCCGTTGCTCGGCTTCACGGTTCTGAGTCTGGTGCTGTTTGCCGCCGCTGGCGCCTTGCTGGTGGCCGGCATCCTGACCCTCATCCAAACCACCGGCATGGACGGCACCGGGTACCAGAGCGCCATCACCTTCGGTCGCCTCACCCGCTTTGGCGGCCTTCCCATGGCCACGCTGGCCGGGCTCGTGCTGGGCATTGCATGGGGGCGCTGGTTCCCCTTGGGTGAACTGGAGATCATCGAGGAGAAGGTGGCCCGGGAACGCGCCGTGCAGGGCGCCACGTGGAACCGCGAGCTATGAGCGCGGCACCGCGCGGCCCCAACCCACGTCCAAGCCCATGGTCCACTGCTTGATGCCGTCCACGAGGACCTTCGACTCCAACGCCTGGCCGCGCGATACCACGTCCTGGACCTTGGCCTGGGGCTCCACGGGGAACGCTTCCTGGCTGATGATGGGTCCCTGATCCAAGTCCACGGTCACCAGGTGCGCCGTGACGCCCGCCACGCGCACACCCCGTTCCACGGCCTGTCGGTAGGGCACGGCGCCGGGGAACGCCGGCAGCAGGCTGGGATGGATGTTGATGATGCGGTGCGGGAAACGCCACACCACGTTGGGGCTCAGGATGCGCATGTAGCGCGCCAGCACCACCAAGTCCACGTCGGCGGCCGACAAATGCTCCAACAGGCCCGATTCGTGCTGTTTCTTGTCGGCGTCGGGCACATGGTGGAATGGCACCTCGAACTCGTGTGCCAATCCGGCAAGGTCGGGGTGGTTGCCTAGCATGACCACGACGCGTGCATCGATGTCGCCCGCCGCGCATGCCTCCAACACCGCCCGCGGCGCATGCTCTTCCTTCGTCACCAGCAAGCCGATGCGCACGGGGCCATCGCCGTCGTCGTCCGCGATGCGCCACTCCACGTCCATGCCGACCTCATCGCCAATCTGCTTGAGGCCCGCTTCCATGGCGGCGGCGGTCTTGCCGTCGGCTGGCCACGAAACCTCCAGGTGCATGGTGAACAAGCCATGGGTGACGTGCTGGTCCAATTCCTCGATGTTGCCGCCATGCTCGAACAGGAACTGGCAGATGCGGGCAATCAGGCCCGACTTGTCCTTGCCGATGACCGTGACGTGGGCGCGTCGATCCACGACCCCGAGTGGCGTTCTGGCTTTGAAAGGGGCGCGTTCAAGAAGCGGCCGTGGGCTGGTTGCCCGTGCGTGGGGCCCCCGCCATCGTGTTCGCCGCGCTGCTGCAACCGGTGACTTGGCTGGGTTGGACGTTCGTGGTGGACGAGGGCAACGCCATCCTCGGGTTGCTGGTCTTTGGCTTGCTGGCGCTGTCGGGTTGGTTGTCCCTGCGGGGCGTGCCCGTCATCCACTCCAGCGCCGAAGCGGTGGACTTCGACACCCCGTTGGCCGCGCCCGGCTCCGGTGAGTCGGTGCGCCGATTGGGCCGCACTTGGCACGTGCGCCTGGTGCACGCCGTTGGCGCGGCGTTCCTGCTGGTGCACTTGACCGAGAATTCCGTGCGCGATTGGGCCCCCGACGGCAGCGCATGGCTCTGGATGTGCCTGGGGCTGCTCCTGCAGCTGACCCTGGTGGCGGTGCCTCGGCACGCCATCGGCTGGGCCCGCCTAGCGCAGTAGCTCGGTGCGCACCAAATCGAAGCTCGGGGAACGACACCCCAGCAAAATGATGAGCGCCTCGGCTTCCTCGTAGATGTCGCCAAAGCCGTGGGGTCGCCTGCCGCGGTCGTCGTCACCCCACTTGCCCGCCACCACGATGTCCATGGTGACCTCCGGCAAGGGATCGCCGGGCAACAACCGGATGGAGACTTCCGTGGGGCCCATGGCGGTGTCTTGGGGTGCCCGCGCAAAGATGGCGGCGTACCGATCATGGCTCTCGTACGTCCAGCGCGGCAGGCGGACTTCCTTGAGCACCGACGCCGTCCATCGTGGCTTGGCCGCGTCCAGCCGGAAGTCGGCGCGGTAATGGAAGCGGAGCCACTTGGCCACGGCCGCGCATCGCGCCGGACCTCATAGCTTCGAGGCCGAATTCGACCATTCGACCAATCAGGTCAAGAAGCAGGAAACCGGGTGAAGTGCATGCAAGGAGGCATCACCATGCTCGCAGGACTCATCATCGCCGCCGGTGCGGTGGTGCTGTCGTTTGGTGGCTTGATGGCCACGGGCGTGGGTGGATTGTTGCTCGTCGTCGGTCTGGGCACCATGAGCATGACCGTCGACGAACAGGCTCCCTGAGCACGTCGTCGCCTGCCAGGCGTCCACGCTTCATCTTGGGTGAGTGCCTATGAATGCCCCCAAAAATCGATGGCCATGATGCTCGACGCCATCGCGACCGCTGGCTTGGCATTCAGCGGCGCCGGCATCAGCCTCGTCGCAGGCGTCGCGCCGATGCCATCGCTGGGAGCCGTTCCCATGGGTGGCCTCCTGGTGGTCGGCGGCTTGGCCATGATTGCGTTGTCCACCGATCCCGACGACGAAGGCTGGCACCCCATCGCGTAGACCGCCTCCGAAGCGGACGCCAAGCCCTTCGCTCGTTGGCCGCTGCAGGCCGTCATGGCACGGCCTTGCCAGGCCGCGATCAACCGAGATTCGCCCCGCTACGCGGTGCGGACCGTCGTCGTCCCACGGCCTTGCCAGGCCGCGATCAAACGCGTTCCGCCCCGCTACGCGGTGCGGACCGTCGTTTCCTTGTCCAGGAACTTGACGTCCACGTTCTTCTTGCCCTTGAAGTGGTTGCGCACACCGTTGCGGGCGCGCAGGGCCGTGTCCTTGGGCACCGCGAAGCTGGCTTCGTGCTCAGCGATGACGATGCCACGAATGGCGTGGTCCGGCAGACCGGTCGCCTTCTGCACCAAGCGGTGCAGCTTGAAGGGCGTCAGACCGACGTCGCTGCCGACGTCCAGGGCCACGTGCACGTCGCCGTACTTGTCCGCCAATTCGTCCCAGTCGATCTTGTGGTCGACCTTCTCCTTGCCGCTCTTGCGGTCTGGAACGGGGGCTTCCTTGATGGCGTGCCCGACGAGCATCTCGACGCGGCGCAGAATCGACTTGTCGTCCAAGCCGATGAAGGCCACGGCCTTCCCCTTGCGTCCCGCACGGCCCGTGCGGCCGATGCGGTGGACGTAGTTCTCGGGTTCCTTGTCGGGCATGTCCCAGTTCACGACGTGCGTGATGTGGTCGATGTCCAGGCCACGGGCCGCCACATCGGTGGCGACGAGGATCTTGATGTCGCGGTTGTCGAACTGCTCCAAGACCTTCTCACGCTTGGCTTGGGGCAGGTCGCCGTGCAGGGCCGCCGCGTTGTACTTCCAACGGTTCAGGTCGGTGACGAGGCGGTCGCACATCATCTTCGTGCTGCAGAAGACAATCATCAAATCGATCTCTTCTGCGGGGTCGTCCAACAAGCGGGTCAAGGCCCAGTGCTTGTTGCGGCGACCCACTTGGTAGAACACCTGCTCGATGGTGTCGGGGACAGCAAAGTCGTCGCTGCTGACCTTCACCATGACGGGGCTCTTCATGAAGCGCCGGGCGAGGCTCTTGATCTCCGTCGGCATGGTGGCCGAGAAGAGCTGCGTCTGGCGCTTGGACTTGTGGGGCAAGTGGCGCAGAATCCACTCCATGTCGTCAATGAAGCCCATGTCCAACATGCGGTCGGCTTCGTCCATGACGACGTACTTGCACTTGGACAGGTCCATGGTGCCGCGCTCCATGTGGTCCATGATGCGGCCGGGGGTACCGACCACCATGTGCACACCCTGCTTCAGGGCCTTCTCTTGGGGCTCGTAGGCGGCGCCACCGTAGACGTTGACGTAGCGGAAGCCGCGGCCGGCGGACATGCGCTCCAATTCCTCACCGATCTGGATGGCCAGCTCGCGAGTCGGGGCCAGGACGAGGCCCTGGATGTGGTCGGCGTCCGGGTCGTAGATTTCCAAGAACGGCAGCCCGAAGGCGGCGGTCTTGCCGGTGCCCGTCCGGGCTTGGCCGATGACGTCCTTGCCATCGATGACGACCGGGATGGCCTTCTCTTGGATGGGCGTCGGGTGTTCGAAGCCCATGGCGTCGAGGGCCTTGAGCGTCGTCTGGGAGAGCGGCAGGTCAGCGAACGTGGCCTTGAGGTCCACGGCTGGAGCTTCTTTGGGTTGCATATGGATCACGTTGCCGCGTCCATCTGCGGGACGGATGTCGGGTCCGTCCACAAACTGCCCACGCGGCGGGGCTAAGGGGCTCCACCGGAAACTGCGCTAAAGCGATTGGGGTATGCGAGGCCTCATCGATGGTCGATGGGGTTCTCCAAATCGACCCCGTTGACGTGCCCATAGAAGCGGCCACAGACTTCCCAGAACCACCAAGGATCCATGGATTCGAAGCCGGTGTGCGTGCCCCACGGCATGGTCATGACTTGGATGTGTGGCTCGCCGTGGGCATACCGCTCCATGCGCCGGGCATGGCGCACCGGCACGACGGGGTCGTCGTTGGCGTGCACCAAGAGCGTCGGGGCCTTGATGAGGCTCGTCTTCCACTTGGGATTGCCCAGATCGGCCATCTCGTCGAAGCCCGACAGGCCATTGACGCGGGCGGCGTCGTCCAGGAAGTCATCGAAGCGGGTGTAGCCGCCGTGGCTCTTGTACGACAAGAGCTTGCGGAACGCCGCCCACTGGGCGTGGAACGGATGCGTCACGGGCGGTTCGCTGCTGATGTAATGCACCGCGTCGCGGACGTCCACGAATGCACTGAAACACAAGGCCCCGCCGGTCATGACGCGGGTCTCTGTTTCTTCGTCGTGGGCCAAGGCGTTCAATGTGGCGGCGCCCCCCATGGATTCGGCCAACACGCCGACCTTGGACACGCCCGCTTCCTTGACGAGCCACTTGGCTGCGGCATGCACGTCGTAGGCCTCTTTCCAGCCTCCCGTGGCGATGCCGTTGGACTCTCCGAAGGCCCGCATGTCGATGGTGACGGTCGGGACGTTCCAATGCTTCCACAAGTTGATGGTGCGCTTGCGGTGGGAATCGTCGTCCTTGGTGGCAAACATGCCGGGTACGATGACGATGCCCAAGTCCGGTTCCGATTCGTACTTGCTGAACGGGTTGGTCTTGCTGCGGCGGGGCCCATACCAGGCCGCGATGTGGACGCCGTCTTCGGTCTCGAATTTGACGTGCTTGAACGGCTTGGGGTATGGGAAGAGGCGGCGCAGCGTTTCGGCGTTGGCTGGGCGCGCGTGGCCAATGATGTCGGCCGTGCGGCGCAGGCGGAACAACCAGTTGCGGGGGTGGCTGCGCGAGACGGGATCGGCGGGCAAGCCGCGCAATTCCTCGACAAGGGGTCCCAGGTCCATCATGCCTCCCGCATCGCGATGTGGATCGCGGCGTCCGTGTGCCGGCTCATGGTCGCCGGAGCGGTCGGGCTGCTGGCCTCCTCAGCGACCATCTTGCATGGGATGTCGGGCGTGCGACGCTTGGCTGCTTCGATGAACGCCTGGCCAATGGCCGGCGCCCCATCGCCCACGTGGATCTCCCACGAACGGGCTTCCAGCCCAGTGGCCCAATGCTGGATCCGGGCCGCTGCGTCGTCGGCGGTGCGGGTCTGCTGCACCCAGAACACGGCGCCGTCGGCCAACACCGCCAAGCCGATGGTTTCGCCAGGATCGACGCCGATGATGACGCGCCGATAGACGCCATCGCGCCGCGCATCCAACGCGGCGACCACGGCCAGCCATGTGGCTTCCAAGTCGGCGCGGGCAGCGATGCTGCGCGGGTCGTCCGGGGGCCCATCGATGAGCACCCGCACCGCCACCGGCACCTCGTCGCCGGGTCGCAGCCCCAGAATCTGGATGCCGTGTTCCTCGAAGAATGGCACCAGCTCATGGTAGCGGCGGAAATCCTCGGTCACCAAGGCGACCTTGCGGTTGGTGCGCTCTCCGACGAAACCGGTCAACGGACACGATGGGTCGTCGGGCTTGAAATGGGCACCGCTCGGCCCCGACGTGACAATGGCTTAGACCACGCAGGGCCGTTGGCCACCGATGAGCCACCGCATCGACGACCCTCGCTTGGCGTCGCGCGTCCAAGTGTTCCCCGAATCCGTGATTCGCTCCATGAGCCAAGTGGCGGCCAAGCATGGCGCCATCAACTTGGGTCAGGGCTTCCCCGATTTCGACCCGCCTCGGGAGTTGATGGATGCGGCCAAGCAAGCCATCGATGACGGCTTCAACCAATACGCCGTCACGTGGGGGGCGCCACCACTGCGCGAAGCGTTGTCTCGGAAATTGAAGTCGTTCAACAAGATCGACGCCCACCCGGACAAGCACATCGTCGTCACGTGCGGCGCGACCGAGGCGATGATGGCGGCGCTCTTGAGCATCATCGAGCCCGGCGACAAGATCGTCATCTTCGAACCATTCTACGAGAACTTCGGCCCCGACGCCATCGTCAGTGGCGCCCAACCGATTCACGTGCCCCTCGTGGCGCCCGATTATCAGCCCGACCCGGACGCCTTGGCCGCCGCGTTTGCCCAGAAACCCAAGGCGGTCATTGTCAACACGCCGGGCAACCCGACGGGGCGCATCTTCACGGACGATACGCTGCGTCTCATCGCCGACCATTGCCAAGCCGCTGGCACCATTGCCGTCACGGACGAGATCTACGAGCACATGGTGTACGATGGCAAGCACCACACCAGCCTGGCCACCGTCGGCGACATGCACGAGCAAACCATCACCATCGGCGGCTTCAGCAAGACCTACTCCGTCACCGGCTGGCGCCTGGCGTACACCGCCGCGCCCGACACCATCACGCAGGCGATTCGTCGGGTCCATGACTTCTTGACCGTCGGCGCCGCCCACCCATTGCAGATTGCCGGCGTCACCGCCCTCAATTTGCCCGCTTCGTATTACACGTGGCTGCGGGACACGTACCAAGAGAAGCGCGGCATCCTCCTGGGTGCTTTGGAGTCGGCTGGATTCCGCTGCCACCGACCGGACTCGGCGTACTACATCATGGCCGACTTCTCGGAGCTGCGGCCCGATTTGGACGACACGGAGTTTGCCATGTGGCTCACCAAAGACATTGGCGTCACCGCCATCCCCGGTAGCTCGTTCTACGCCGACAAGGCGCTTGGTTCGAAGATGGTGCGGTTTGCGTACCCCAAGAAACCCGAGACCCTGCACGCCGCGGCCCAACGCTTGGCGACCATCCAAGACGTCGTGGTGTGAAGAAAGAGGAAAAGGGGGCCGACTGGCCTAGTTGCTCTCGCTCAGCGTGACGCTGCCACTGCCCGAGTAGCCGTACACGCCGACGTACCACCAGCCAGCCGCCGGCGACGCGATGCTGCACGATTCGTCGCTGCCCGATTGGTACGGGCGGCAGTCGTAGCTGCCACTGCTGGGCAGGCCGCTTTGCTTGACGTACAAGTCGGCATCGAAGCTGCACCCAAACAGACCGCACGCAGGGCCATCCATGACGATGTCCAGTGCGTTGGCGCCGGCGGGGACGCAGACCTTGCGGTACGTCCATTGCCCGCTGCTGATGGACACGGATTCGGTGCCGTCCAGCTCGGCCACGTTCTCGCCACCGCTGCAACCGGCGGGTGGTGCCGGCGCGGTGACGGTGACGCTCTGGCTGATGGAGTCGCTGCCTCCGTTGCCATCGCTGACCGTGAGGCTCACGGTGTAGGTGCCCGCGCTGGCAAAGGCATGCGTCGGGGCGACGCTGGAGGCGCTGTTGCCGTCGCCAAAGTCCCACGCGTAGCTCAGAGCGTCCCCGTCGGGGTCGCTGCTGGCGCTGCCATCGAAGGCGACGCTCAGGTCGGTGGCGCTGTGGCTGAAGCTGGCCGTTGGCGGTTCGTTGGCTGGGGGCGTGGCGCCTCCGTTGTGGTCGGCGGTCAAGGTGACGGTGCCGCTGCCGCTGTAAGCATTGATGCCGATGCTGAACCAGCCGGCGCCGCTGACGCTCAGGGTGCAGGATTCGTCGCTACCCGATTGGTATGGGCGGCAGTCGTAGGCGCTGGTGCTGGCCCGGGCGCCGTCCCGCACGTGCAGGTCCGCGTCGAAGCTGCAACCAAAGACACCGCAACTG
>JBFKTF010000040.1:0-12125 GCA_041636435.1 Thermoplasmatota archaeon | reverse complement strand
TTGGCGGATGTCGGTGCCGTCCTTGGCGAGGCGTCGGATGGCGTGGCTGAGTTTGGTGGAGTAGTCTAGGAAGGCGGCATCGACGGCCTCGGCGGCGCCTTGGTCGCCAAGCAGCAAGGCAAGCGCGTCGTCGGCGCGCCCCGTGCGGCCGCAGGCATCGACGCGACGGAACAAGAACCGGACGCCGCACCGGGTGCGGGGGTCGTGCAACATGTCCCAGGCGAGTCGGTCGAGGGTCTCGGGGTCGCTGCCATGGGCCAGGTGGTGCAGGGTCATGGCACTCAGGAGGCGTCCCTGGGCGTCGTCGTCGAGGGCTTCCACGTCCGCCCCTTGGATGCCGATGCGTTGGAGGAAGGCGTGGGCATCCTCAATGGAGTGGATGGCGGGCATCGGGGGATTGGTGTGGGTGAGGCCATCGGCCAGGTCGGCGCCGATGACCGCGGGGATTTGGCGTTCGTGCAGGCGCCCTTGCTCGATGCCTTGCTCGACGAGTTCCTTGTTCCAGCCTTGCCAGCCGCCCCGGTGTTGCCAATCGCCGATGGCCCCCGCCAAGGCGATGCCGACGATGTCCATGTTGCCTTCATCCAGAGCCAGGGCGACGGCCATGGCGGTGGTGGCGGCGGAGGCGTCGCGGCTGCCATCCATGCCGAGGTTGCGGGGGTTGACCAGCACCACGTCGTCGGGCACGGAGTCGAAGCCGTGGTGGTCGATGACGACCACGGGGCGCCCGGTGCGGCGGCCGATGTCGGCCAGCAAGTCCAGGTGGCTGCTGCCTTTGTCCAACAAGACGAGGCCATCGCATTCCACGTCGGCCAGGGCTTCGTAGGCAGCGGCGTCCTTGTCGCGGCTGTGGCGGACTTGGACGCTGCGGCCGGCGCGCATCATGGCGATGGCGAGGACGGCGGAGGCGCAGATGCCATCGGCGTCCGTGTCGGCGTGCAGGAACCAGCGTCGCTTCGACATGAGTGTCTTGGCGGCGATGTCCGCGGCCCCGTGCAGGTCCACGTCGTGGCGAGGAACGGGGGCATCAAAAGGGGAAGGGGAAGAGGCAGGCGCCGAGGCGCCCCGTGGATGGCTTAGTCGACCAGCAGCCGAGCTCCGTCGTCCGGCGGCCCCGCAAGCGCGGCCGCCATCTCGACGAACTTCGTCTCTCGTCTAGTCGACGAGGAGCCGAGCTCCGTCGCGAGTGTACTTCCACGTCGCTTCGAGCTCACCGCGCTTCTGGTAGTACTTGGCCAGCTTGCGGATGCGGGCTTCGATGAGTTCGAGGCCGCGCTTGTTGTGCAGGTCCTTGCGGTTGTGCTGGCAGTGTTCCTGCAGGGCGATGGCGCGGCGCAGGAGGTTGGCCAGGTCCTGGGGGACCTTCTGTTCGATGCCGGCGTCGGCGATGATCTGGCCGACCTTCTTGCCGGTGATGTCGTGCACGCTGGGCACACCGTACTGGTCGCGCAGCTTGAGGCCGATGACGGCGGGTTGGACGCCGTCCTTGGCCATTTCGATGACCTTGGCTTCGACCTCACGGCCGAGCATGGGGACCCATTCCGGGGCGGAATCGGTGACAGGCTTGGTGCTACCCTTGCGAGACATGGTTACTCCGTGCAGGCCACGCCGTCTGCCTCATCCCGAGGGACGGTTCCCGATCGACGGGACCTGACTGTGGCGTCCGACATGCAGGTGTTATTTAGCCGTTGACGCCGCGGGACGAAGTGTGCATTTGGCAAAGAGCAAGCCAGCACACTCAATTGGTGGTTGGCCGGTGACCCGGCATGACGCTGCGTGTGCTGCTATTGGAGGATCAACGATCCGAGGCGGCAGTGAGCCGCCTTGAGCTGCGTGCGGCGGGCGTGACGCAGGTGACCCAGGTGGGGGCACTGCAGGATGCGATCACCGCGGCCAGGTCGGGGGCGTTCGATGTGGCGATCCTCGACTTGAACGTGCAGGATTCCCAGGGCGTGGAGACGTTTCGGACATTCCTTTCCCGGGCTCCGAACACGCCGACGGTGGTGTTGTCTGGTCGCGTGACGCCAGGGGTGATGATCGAGTTGCTCCGCGCCGGGGCAGATGAGACGCTGCACAAGGGCGAGGTCGATGGGGTGTTGCTTGCGTCTGCAGTGATGCGGGCATTCCTGCGTCACAATCCGTGGGGCAACACATCCAACGATGTGGCCGCAGACTTGCTGCGCTTGATGACGGAGCAGGTCATCGAGTAAGGTGCTGCAGGTGCGCGTGCACCATGGCGGGCAATGCCCCCATGGCCGTGGCGGTCTCCAAGGACACGCCTTTGCCCGTGAGTTCCAGGTGGGCCTTGCTGTTCTTGAGCAAGTCCTTGGGCAAGCCGCGGGGCCCGAGACCAATGACGAGCATTTGGCTGCGGCCGGCGGCCAATTGCTGGGCGACGGCCAGGGGGGTCGTTTCCTTGCCCTCGGCCGGGTGGGGCGTGGTCATGACGACGTCGCCCAATTGGGGTGGGAATCCCTTGTTGGGGAAGTCGTGGATGCTGAAGCGGCCGGCTTCGGCGAGGTCCATGACGTAGGTTCCGTCTTCGCCGATGCTGGTGCTGTCCAGGACGAATTCGGCGACGTCGACGGGGGTGCGCAGGTCGGGTGCGTCGGGGTTCTTGGATTCCCGGCGCCGGCCTTCGTCGAAGGGGAAGCCAAACACGGCGAGGTTGCAATCGAAGGCGATGCAAAGGGGCGCAACCCGGGCCAGGTTGCGGCGCATGATGTCGTGGAAGCGTCGCGGGTCGTACGAGTTGTACAAGCCGAGGGTCAGGCGTCCCGCCATGGGCCACGCAGCGACGCGGGGGTCTTCACGACGCCGGTCGGCCCAGCTCGTGGCGAAGGGCCGCTTCCAAGTCGGGGTGGGTGAATTGGAAGCCCGTGCGTTCCAGGACGGTGGGCCGCAGTCGTTGGCCGAACTCGAAGAGTTCCTTGCCCATTTCGCCGAACATGGCGCGGACGGCTGGTTTGGGCAGGGGCGCGAAGCTGGGGCGGCGGATGACGCGACCCAACGCCTTGGCGAAGTCTTTCTGTTGGACGATGCCGGGAGCGACGACGTTGGCGGCGCCATGGACGTCGTGGGTGGCCAGGTGTTCGATGGCGTAGACTTCGTCGTCGATGTGGACCCAGGGGAACCATTGCTTGCCACCGGCGATGGGGCCGCCGGCGCCGAGTTTGGCCACACGCAGAAGCGGCGGCAGGGCGCCACCGTTGCTGCTCAGGACGATGCCGGTGCGGGGGTGGGCGACGCGGATGCCGGCGTCCTGGGCGGCTTGGGTGGCGTCTTCCCAGGCTTCGACCAATTCGGCCAGGAATCCATCGCCCCTTGGGGCGGTCTCGTCGATGGGGTCGTTGTTGTCCCCGTAGTACCCGATGGCGCTGGCGGAGACCAGGGTCTTGGGGGGCTCGTCGAGGGCTGCCAGTCCTTCGCAGAGGCGCTTCGTGGCGGGGACGCGGCTCTCCCAGATGCGTTTCTTGGCGGCTTCGGTCCAGCGTTGGGCGATGGTCTCGCCCGCGAGGTGGACCACGGTGTCCAAGCCGTTCCAGCGGCTGGGAGCTTGCAGGCCCTTGGCGGCATCCCATAGCAAGTCGTGTTCGTCGCTGGCGGGGCGGCCGCGCAGCACGGGGCGGACATTGTGGCCGCGGGTGGTGAGGTACGTGCTGAGGTGGCCGCCCAGCAGGCCGCTGGCGCCCGTGATGGCGATGCGTTGGGGCTCGGTGGGTGGGCGTGCAAGATCGGCGGCCATGCGTTCATGGCGCCAGCGGAACAGGCGTTCAAGACGCCTTGCCACGCTTCGGCCGGCCACGACGCGTCCAAGGGCCCCGAAGGGGAGCGTGTAATCGACGTGGTCGTGCAGGACGCTGTGGTCGCCGTCGGGGACGGCGCGGTGAGTGTGCACCCAGCGCTTGAAGGGGCCTGCTTCTTGGATGTCCACGAAGTGGTCGTCTTCCACGGTGGCGTGGCGTGCCACCCAGCTGCGTTGCACGCCCATGATGCGGGCTTTCAGGACAACCTGGCCGCCGTCTTGGATGCGGCCTCGGTGGGCGACGACCTCCACGGATTCCCAGGGTGGCTGGAGCCGGGCAAAGGCGCCGTCGCCAAAGTGCCAGTGCAGCAACTGGTGTGCACTGACGGGCATCTTGCTGCGACGCTCGTACACGGCCATGCGGGGAGCAAGGTCGTGTGGCGTTTAGCTTACTCGGCCGGGACGCTTTGGCGCACGCGGCGCATGGACTTGGCGGCCGCTTGCCAACCGGCCACGCGGCGTTCGCGGATGCCTTGGGCCACGACGGTGGTCTCGAGGCTCTCGAGGTATTCGTTGACCTGGTCGGCAATCTTGGCGGCGCTGCGGCGCTTCAGTTCGTCGATGCCGTCGATGCCGGCACGCACCAGGGCTTCGGCGTATTGGGGACCGATGCCACTGACCTTCATCAGTTGCGCCATGGCTTGCCAGTTCTCGACGTTGGTCATGGGGACGTCGATCTTGGCGCTGATGCGGGCGGCGTCTTCGTAGCAGAGGCGAGCGGTGGTCTTGATGCCGTGTTGCCCGAGGCGTTCGGCGTAGACGGGGCCGATGCCTTCGACCTCGACGACGGGGTGGATGTCGCCCTTGTAGTCGTAGTAGACTTCGGCAGGGGCTTCGGTGACCGTCTCGGTGCCGCCGCTGCGGCGCTCGTTGAAGCGACTTTCCAGTTGGCGCATGAAGTCGTCGCCAGGCACGTCGCGGCCGGCGGCGCGGTCCAGGTCGCTGCTCAGGGTGCCGCGGGGGCGGTCGGGGACGATGGTGGCTTCGCGGAAGCGGGGTTCTTCGCCGGCGGCGCGGCGGTTGGGGACCACGAAGGTGGCGGCCTGCAGGTCGGGCGGGCCGGCCAGCAGGGTGCGGAGCTTGAGTTGGCGGTCGCTGCCGATGGGGATGTAGTCGTTGACGTAGACACCGGCTTCGACGTTGAGGGGGAAGTAGAACGGGTAGGTGCCGCCGCTCTCCATGGGGCCCCAGGAGCGCTTGGCGACGGGGAGTTCCTCGGTCTCGTAGACGATCAAGTCGTCGGCGTCCTCGAAGCGGGCTTCGCCGGCGGGTTCGTCGTCATCGGGGACGAAGAAGGCGGGGTCTTCCTTGACGGGGCTAGCGGCGCGGCGGCTGCGGCTCACCAGGAGGATGATCAGCACGACGGCGACCAAGACCAGCAGCACGGCGACGACGGCGGCGATGGCGTCGACGTTGCCGGCGCCAGGGATGTTTTCGACCTGGTTGGCATCCGCGAACAGGATGAAGTAGAACCCAAGCAGCGCGACGATGGCCAACAGGAACAGGACGGTACCGACAACGCGCTTGGCTGGAGACCCTGCCATAACGAGGATTCGATGCCGCCCTTTGTTTATCTCTTTGCTGATGCGGCGTGGGCCGCGAGTTGGCCTATTCTTGGCCGTCCAGCCACTGGGTGAAGGCCCGTGCGGCGGCGCCGCGGTGGCTGACGGCGTTCTTGGCTTCGGGCGTCATCTCGGCGAAGGTGTGATCGTGTCCTTCGGGGATGAAGACCGGATCGAAGCCAAAGCCGCCGTCGCCGGCGATGCGGTCGGCGATGCGGCCCTTGCACGTGCCTTCGAAGTGGTGGGGATGGCCCTCTTCGTCGACGTAGCATAGGTCGGCGCGGAAGATGGCGTCGCGGTGTTCCAGTTCCATGTCGCGCATCAAGTCCAGGATGCCTTGGACGCCGATGGTCTTCATGGCGTGGCTGCTGTAGACGCCCGGGAAGCCCTTGAGCGCCGTGATGAACAGCCCGGCGTCTTCGAGGATGAACGGGGGTTCGAGGCCCGTGGCCATGAGGTAGCCGGCGCCGGCTTCGGTGACGCCCCGCAGTTCGTCGTGTTGGATTTCCGGGTAGCCGCGGTCGTCTTGGATGACGGCGATGCCGAGGGGGTCCAGGAGTTCGCGCATTTCGTCGATCTTGCCCGGGTTGCCGGTGACGAAGGTGATGGTCTCGGGGGCCACGCGGCGGCCAGTGGGGGGTGCTGTTTGAAGGTTCAGACGGCCTCGCGGTAGCGGCCGCGGAGGCGGATGTCCTCGAGGCGGCGCATCGCTTGTGAGGCGACGCTGGCACCGGAGTATCCCTGAAGGAAAGCATCCATGAGGTGCTCGGCGCGGGCATCCGTGGCTTCAAGGGCCTCTTCCACGAGGTGCAGGTCGACGCCGCGGGGCTCCGCTTCTTGGCTGAATTGGCCGAGGCCGAAGTCGATGAGGACCAGGCTGTCGGGGTTGCTGGGCTCGGGGACGAGGACGTTGCTGGTGGTCAGGTCGCCGTGGCTGAGGCCGGCGTCGTGCAGGCGACCCACCAGCACACCGAGGCGCTGCATGCGTTGGGCGGCGACGTGGTCGGGGTCGTCGGGCAGGACGCTGCGCAGGGCGGGGCCGTCGATGCGTTGCATGGCGATGCGGGCGGCGCCGCGGTCCAGGTCGTGGATGACGGGGACGGGCACGCCGGCCTTGCGGGCGTGGACGATGAGGTTGGCTTCGTCGCGGGTCCGTTCGGCGCGCAGGCGCTCGTCGAGGGCGGGGTGCCGGTAGGTCTTGGGGATGCGGTCCTTGTGGAGCAGGGCCCCGTGGGCGCTGACGTGGGCTTCGGCGCCGTCAATCAGTTCCGCCAATGGGCGGGTGGGGGCGTCTTGGCGCCACGTCACGTCGACGTGGTCGGTGCGTTGGTAGGGCATGACGCCGGTGTCGCCCACGTCCATGCCCCCATCGGCTTGCAGTTTGAGGTGGCCCATCCAGGCGATCATGGTGCCGTTGTCGACGAGCACGGGGCGGGGCGGGCAGTGGTAGCTGCCGCCGCGGGCTTCGACCATCTCGCGGGCCATGTCTTGCAGGCGTTGGTTGCAGGCGACGCCGCCGCCCAGCACCAGTTCGTCTTTCTGGGTGTGGGCCAGGGCGCGTTCGGCCACTTCAACGAGAGCCGCGAAGGCGTGTTCTTGGACACTGTAGCAGACCTCGTTGAGTGGCACGCCTTTGTCGATGAGGCGTTGGGCGGCGATGGCGAGCCCCGAGAAGCTCATGTCCATGCCCTTGACGGTGTACGGCAAGGCGTGGAGGTGTTCGGGGCCGCATTCCTTGGCCAGTTGCTCGATCTTGGGGCCGCCGGGGAAGGGCATGCCGTTCTCGCGGGCAAACTTGTCCAGGCCGTTGCCGATGCCGACGTCGAGGGTTTCGCCAAAGACGCGGTAGCGGCCCCGGACGTGGGCGATGACCTGGGTGTTGGCGCCACTGGCGTAGAGCAGGACCGGGTCGGTGGCGTCGGTGAGTCCCGTGCCGATTTCCAGGTGCGCGACGCAGTGGTTCACGCCCACAAGGGGCAGGTTGTGGCGCAGGGCGAAGGCGCGGGCCATGGTGGCCGCCACGCGCAGGCACGGCCCCAGGCCGGGACCTTGACTGAACGCCACGCCATCGAGCTCATCGGGGCGGAGCCCGGATTCTTCCAGGCCGCGGCGCAGGATGTCGGGTCCGACCTCGGCGTGGTGGTAGGCGGCTTCGCGTGGGTGGATGCCGCCTTCTTCGGGCATGAGCATGTCGCGGACGTTGCTCAAGGGACGGCATCTTCCATTGTCGTCCTCGACCACGCCGACGCCGAGCGTGTGCGCGGTGCCTTCGATGCCCAGGATGGCCACGTGGCCCGCTGACCCGGGCTGATTCTTCAGGCTGACGGCCTCAATTGGAGGAAGGGAAGAGGGACTTGAGTCGGCTCAGGCGCCGGCCTTGGCCTTGAGTTCGGCTTCGGCCTTGGCCTTGGCTTCCTTCTTGGCCTTCTCTTGGATCTTCTTGCTGCGCGTCTTGGCGTCGTAGCCGGTGACGCCTTCGAGGAAGTCGTTCCAGGCGCGGTGGGTGTCCTTGGCGACTTCGCCGGCGGCTTCGTCGCCTTGGGCCATCTTGACGGCGTAGGACTTGTCGGTCTCCGTGTCGACGACGAGGAGCTTCTTGCCGTCCTGCTTGGCCCAGATCTTGGTCATGGAACCGTATTCGCCCTTGAGCCAGCCGTCGTCCTCGGTGTAGGAACCGAAGGCGGCCTCGAAGATCATCTTGAAGTCAATCTTGGCGGCGTGGCCGGGCTTGACGGGATACTCTTGCATGCGGCGGCCATTCACGGCCGAGCCATAAGTCGAGCGATGGCTCAGAGCCTGGCGTTCAAGACGACCACGTCGCCGACGCGCACTTCGAATGCACCTCGGGGTTCGAGGCGTTCGATGCGCTCGTCAAACCGCCAGCCGTCGCCGTCGCGTGTGAATTCGCCCAGCAAGGCGCCGTCCAGCCAGGCGGTGGGTGCCTCGGGGAACGTGCCCTGAATCTGGGCATCCAGCAGCAGGGATGTCTCGACGGCGCCGATTTGCTCCAAGCGCAAGGTGCCTGGCGGGGCAAATTCGATGGCGCCCACGTCGTGGGAGCCCGTGCGCAGGGGGACCGACCCGATGACGTCGCCGATGCGCAGGGTCGCTGGCTGGCCGGCGACGTCGCCATCGAAGGTGCCGTCGAATGCGTCGCCATCGAAGCCGATGGCCTGATTGCCCAATTCCAAGAACGCGCGGCGCCCCAGGTCCGGCCCGTCGAGGGTGCCCGTGACGTGGGTCCGTTCGGCGGGGCATTCGGGGATGCATTGGCCCACGCCGGCGGGCATGACGCGGCCGATGCTGGTGATGTGGACTTCGATGGGGTGGGCCACGGGCTGCAATGCGTGTTGGCTCGGCGCGCCCCGATCAAAATCCACCCAAAGCCCGGCGGCGGCCAAGGCGATGGTGAGCGCCCCCACGATGCCGACCACGATGGACTTGGCCACGCCAGCCAGCCGCCGGGGCGACCCATATCGCTTGCGGTCGCAAGCTTGAAGCCGCCCGGAGCCGAGTCGGGGCTGTGCGCACGGCGTGGACCATCGGCCTCTCCGTGGCGCAACTGGTCGCGTTGGTCGCGACCTTCTTTGTGCCCGGATTTGGGGCGCCCATCTGGAGCCACCTGGCGTCGTTGGGCATCGTCTTGGTGCTGAGCGTCGTGGCGTGGCGGCCGTTGTCGCGGTCGCGTCGCGTCTTGGTCATTGGCGCGCTGGTGACCTCGGTGCTGGCCGTCGTCAGTGGCTTCTACCTGCTCTACTGGAAGGAAGGCATCCGCGTGGACGGCTACCAAGATTGGGGCGTGTGGTGGCACGTGGCGTGGTGTTGGGCTGCGGCGGTGTTCTTCTTCCAGCACACCTGGATCAATCGCCGGCAATACGCGCGCTTCTTTGCCGACAGCTTCCATTCCTTGGGCCCCGGCGCGTGGCACATCGGCATCCACGCGGTGCTGCTGCTGGGCCTGCTGGTGAGTTGGACGGTGGGGAAGTCCTGGTTCGATGGAGGCAACTACATTGCGCTGAGCTTCGCCGGGTGGCTGGTGGTCGTCGTGCCCGCCTACGTGGTCTGGCTCGTGCGCCGCCGACCCGGCATGGATTGGCCGATGCGCCGCGCCGTGGATTTGGGGCTGGTGCCCGCCGCGGCATTGGCGACCCTGACGGGCATCCCCTTGACGTTCTTCGACGACGCGTTCGACGCCTGGGGACTAAAGTACGCCAGCAAGATCTGGCACGTCTGGCCCAGCGTCCTGTTTGCGGTGTTGGTGTTCGCCCACAGTGTGCAATTGTGGGGCATCGTCAGGCAGCATTGGCGCCGGCTCGCGGAGTAGATTCGACGGTGGCACCAACCTCCTTTAGTATCAGGTACGACGCCTTACCCACTATGCTCCTGAAAGCACTCCTTCTGACCATGGCGTTCTTCGCCGGGTCGGTCGGCGTCCTCCGGGCCTCGGTCGTCCTCGAGAACTACGTCCTCTTGGCCGCCGGGCTGCTGATGGCGACGGCCGCGGTGGTGGTCGGCCTCCGCCCCCAGGGCGGCGTTGCGGCGGCCTGAACCGCCCAAATGACACAGCGTGGCCACCGCCCGAGCGGGCGACGCAATTGGCTCGCGCTGATTGGAGGCAGGGCTTAGTCTTCGGTCTCGAAGCCGCAGCTCTTGCAGAAGCGGACCACGAAGCGGCCCTCGACGCGGAAGTCGAGGCTGTGCTTGCATTCGGGGCAGACCCGCTTCCCAACGCCGGTGCGCAGCGTGGTCTCGTTGTCGTCGAAGTCGTCGTTGAACAGCTCTTCATCGCTGTCCATGTCGTAGTCGTCGGACATGTGGCTCCCAGGGGGCGGCGGCGCGACCCCGCTGTCGGTTAGAATGGTTTGGGTCGAGGAAAGTGACTACTCCACGTGGATTTGCACGGCGTCGTCGTCTGCATCGAGCTTGCGGACGGTGACGTCCAGAACACCGTTGGTGAAGGTCGCCTTGGTGGTGCTGGGGTCGACCTTGGTCGGGAGGCGCACGGACTTGTGGTACTTGCGCGTCTCCGTGTCGACGCCGACATCCAAGCGCTCCGCGGTCATCTTCAGATCGATGTCCGACTTGTCCACGCCCGGCAATTCCATGGTGATGGCGACGCTTTGGGGGTCTTCGAAGACGTCGGTCAATGGCTCCCGTTCGGAGGTGACGGCGGGGCCGTCGTTGCCCACGTTGACGCGGGGCTTGTTGCCGAAGCTGCTGATGTGGGGCTTGCCATCGGGGCCCATGCGGACGTTGAAGCCGGCCATGAAGCCGTTGCTGGGGTCGTCGCCCATGTTCTTCATGGCGTCTTGGAGGCCCCGTTGCATGTCATCGAAGATGCGGCGGAAGTCGGAGGGATCGATGCCCATTTGCTTGAGCCATTCGTCCATGCCGCGGAAGGGGTCGCCTCCGAACGGACTGTTGGGTCCGAAGGGGCCGTTGGGTCCAAACGGGTTGCCACCGGGGAAGTTGGCGAATGGGTCGCGGGGGTCCTTCTCTGCCATCGATTCAATTGATGCTTAGCGCTTCTACAAGAACCTTTCCGACGTTGGCTCGGCCTTGCTGGGCCGCACTCTCCTGCACGCCGCTGCTGTAGAGCACCTCGATGTGGACGGGGAGATCCATCATGGCGTTGGCCATGGGGCCGTAGTACAGGGACCAGGGCTGTTCGTTGCGCTCGAAGAACGAGAAGTCGTCCACTTCGATGACGAGTTCGCCCCCTTCGCTGCGCGCCGAGGCGGCCATGGAGTTCGGATCTTCGAGGCGCATCATGTTGCCCGGCGTGGTCTGCGTGGGGAACTCGGCCATGGTGCGCACGAGCACGTGGTGGGCGCCAGGGTGGACGGGCACGGAGATGCGGTCGCAGGCCGGCACCCCGAAGACGCTGGCCACGCCACAGGAAATGACGTCGTCGACGATCCAGTGCGCGGTGATGGCGCTGCCCGCCGCGGCCACGATGGTGCCATTGTCCTTGGCCAGTAGCTCGACGCTGAAGCGCCCGGGGCCCGGTAGGCTGGGCGTGTAGTTGCCACCAGTCGCTTCGTGCACGATGGTTCCTTGTTGGTCGCGCACGGACCAGTGGAGGGAGTGGCTGGTGGGCATGTCGCCGGTCACGACTGCATCGAGCACTAGCTCGTGATTGGCGGCGTTGATGATGGCGTGGGGTTGGCTGATGGCCAACTCGTAGGTTGCGTGGGCGACCGCTTCGCCTGTGGGGTCGCGCAACGGCAGGCTGCCATCCAGGAAGCCCATGGCTTCGGCGACGGAACGCTCCGGGCCAGGCAAGAGCCGAGCACCTTCCAGGACGATGGTGTGTTCTTCGGTTTCCTCGTAGTGGAAGTCGAATGGTTCGCCGTCAGGGTCGGTGCCTCGGGCGGATTCCAGGCCTTGGGCGACGCGGTCGACGCGGACCACCGCCTGGTACAGGTCGCTGTAGTACAGCGTCTCCCGGATGCTGTAATCGAGTTCCAGGTGGGTGAGGGTGTAGCCCTCGGCGGTGGCCTCCTCCCGGATGGTTTGCTCGTACTCGTCGAGGCCGACGGGCACTTCGACCCGCGTGATGCGCGCCGTCTCAATGGCACCCAGGCCCGTCTCCACGAGGGCCGCCCCGTGGACGGTGCCCTCGATGGCGGTGCCGATGTCCCACTCTTCTGGCTCCAGGACCGCACTCCAGCGGTCGCCGGTGCGGATGGGGAAGTCGATGTAGGTGAGTCCGTCGTCGTGGTAGCCCGTGAGCTGGACACCGGTGTCGCGGCATT
>JBFKTF010000039.1:0-12373 GCA_041636435.1 Thermoplasmatota archaeon | reverse complement strand
CGAGGATGCGGGAGTCCATGCCAGCCGCAACGCCTGCGACGGTGCAAGCGTTGCTGGGGGCGGGGTGGATTCGGACGGGCCAGGTCGTGTGCTATTCCTGGCAGGTGCGGATGGGGGGCGCGGTGGGCACGTCGTGCATGGCGGGGGCCAGGTCGCGGGCAAAGAGGCGGGTCTCGATGCTGCATTGCACGGCGCTGCGCGCGGCGTCGCGGCAACCAACGCCTTGGCACGCGACGGCGCTGTGGTCGATGCTGAGTTGGTCGACGAGGCCCGACAGCACGTGCACGGGGGCGCGTCCGTTGTCCATGTCCCCATGGCTCCATTGGGCTTGGTTGAACTCGAAGACGCAGCAGGGATCGTCCCAGCGTGCGATGCTCTCCAGGATGAGGGTGCCGTTGCCTTGCACGAGCAGGGGCAGATCGCCGTCTTGCCACGTGATGTTGCCTTGCCCCAGGCTGATGCGGAGTTGGTCACGCAACGCGCCTTGGGAGAGGGTGTCATCGGGGTAGGGCAACTCGATGCTCCAGTGGCCATCCGCGATGACGTGAATGCGCATCGTGTCGGAGCGGCCGCTGGGGACGTCGGTGCACCCGGCCAAGAGCACGATGGCCAGGACCAGCACGGCGCGCATCTACAGGTTGGCTTCCTGGTATTGGACGATGGCTTCGAACACGGCGCGTCCGTCACCCACATCGAAGCCGAGGCCGGCGTCGAGGCCGGTGCGGGTCCAGTCGGGGTGGCCGCGGCGGTAGAAGACGCGTTCCGGGTGGGGCATCATGCCAAACACGTTGCCTTGGGGGTTGCAGATGCCGGCGATGGCGTGCATGGCGCCGTTGGGCGTCCACGGGTAGGCCGGGTCGTCGCTGCCGTTGGGGTCCGTGTAGGTGAACACGATTTGGTCCTGGGCCTTGAGTTGCTGGTAGGCTTCCTCGTTGGCGAGCAGGAACTTGCCTTCGGCGTGGCTGCTGATGATGGTCCGCACGTCGCCCTTGGGGATCGTCGTAGTGAACTTGCAGGTGCCATCGTTGACCATGCGCAGCAGGCTCGGGCGGCACTCGTAGTGGCCCGAGTCGTTGAGGTGCAAAGCCGCCGTGGGGGCGTCGGTCATGACGACACCGTCCAGGTCGGGCAGGAGGCCCAGTTCCACGAGAATCTGGAAGCCGTTGCAGATGCCCAGGACGGGCTTGCCTGCCGCCACGAAGTCCTTCAGTTGGTCGCCGAGCTTGCTCTTCATGCGGGCCGCCAGGATGGCGCCGGCGCGGATGTAGTCGCCCGCGCTGAAGCCGCCGGCAATCCATAGGCCGTGGTAATCGGCCAGGCTGCGCTTCTCGTGTTCGGCGACGTCTTCGCCGGTGAGTTGCTTGAGGTGCACCGCTTCGGCTTGCACGCCGAGGGCCTGCAGGCAGGCCACGGATTCGTCTTCGGAGTTGGTGCCTTCGATGCGCAGGACGCACCACTTCAGGTCGCCGCGGTTCATTCCTCGGCCCCCATGAGTTTGGGCATGGCGTGACGCCAGGTCTCGCGCATCTCGCCCGCGTCGATGGCGAAGGACTCAAGGCCGTCGGCAAAGACGACGGTGGGTGCCTTGGTGACGGCGCCGATGGGGAAGATGGCGCGGCCTTCGAGGATGTCCTCGAAGTCGTCGGCCTTGTCGGCGGGGACTTCGACGAGCCAGCGCGTGTTGCTTTCGCTGAACAGCTTCGTGGTGAAGGGCAAGTCGTCCAGGTCGCTTAGATCGACGCTGGCACCCAGTCCGCCGGCGAAGGCCATCTCGGTCAAGGCGACGGCGAGGCCACCTTCGCTGAGGTCGTGGGCCGAGCGGACCGTGCCGGCTTCGATGGCTGCGACGAGGGCCTCGGCGCTGGCCTTGAGTTCTTGGACATCCGTCTGCGGCACGATGCCGCCCTCGATGCCCAGGAGCTCCGTGGTGGCGCTGCCGCCGAATTCGTCCTTGGTCTCACCGATGAGGTAGAGGAGGTTGCCGGCCTGCTTGAGGTCCATCGTGGTGGCGTGCTGGTAGTGGTCCAGGATGCCGACGCCCATGATGGTGGGCGTGGGTGGGATGGGGCCTTGGGCGGTCTCGTTGTAGAGGCTGACGTTGCCGCTGCTGAAGGGAATCTCGAGGCCGCGGGCCATGTCGCCCAGGCCGCGGGCGGATTCGTCCAGTTCCCACATGCGCTCCGGCTTCTGGGGGTTGCCGAAGTTGAGGTTGTCGCAGACGCTGCTGACGCGGGCGCCCACAGCGGCCAGGTTGCGCACCGTTTCGTCGATGGCGCTGGCGGCACCCCAGTAGGGGTCGCGCTCCATGTAGCGGGGGTTGACGTCGCTGCATAGGGCCAGGGCCTTGTCGCTGTCTTGGACCGGCTTGATGACGGTGGCGTCGCCGGGGCCTTCGGTGCCGATGGCGCCTTGCAGGGGCTTGAGCACCGTGTTGGCGCGGACCTCGTGGTCGTATTGCCGGATGACCCATTCCTTGCTCATGATGGCGGGGTGGGCCATCAGGGCCTCAAGGTGGGCGGCGGGGTCGTCGATGTCGATGTCCACGGTGCGGCGCTCCAACTGGCGGGGCTCCATGGGGCGCTCGTAGACTGGACCGCCGGTGCTGAATTCCAAATCCAGTTCCAGCACGGTTTCGCCGTGGAACTTGACGCGGTTGACTTGTTGTTCGATGACGCGGCCCACTTGCACGGCGGGCACGTCCCACTTCTTGGCAATCTCCAGGATGCGGGGGACGTTCTCGGGCTTGCACGTCACCATCATGCGTTCCTGCGATTCGCTGACCCAGATTTCCCAGGGCGCCATGCCGGGCACCTTGGTGGGGATCTTGTCGAGGTCGATCTCGCAGCCGAAGCCGGCGTCGTATGCCAGTTCGCCGGCCACGCAGCTCAGGCCGCCGCCACCGTAGTCCTTGCAGCCGGTGGCGAGGCCTTCCTTGAGGACCTCCAGCGTGACGTGGATGAGGGGCTCCTTGAGGATGGAGTCGCCCACTTGCACGGCGCTGCGGCTGGCGTCTTCGGATTCCTCGGAGAGCTCCTCGGAAGCAAAGGCGACACCGTGGATGCCGTCGCGGCCAGCAGCGTTGCCGAGGTGGACGAAGACGTCACCGGGGCCGCCGGCCTTGGAGTGCATGAGCATGTCCTTCTCGACGATGCCGATGCAGCCGACGTTGACGAGGCAGTTGCCGGTGTATCCCTTGTGGAAGTTGATGCCGCCGGCGACGGTGGGGATGCCGACGCGGTTGCCGTAGTCCCGGATGCCGGCCACGACGCCGCTGAGCAGGAAGCGGGGGTGCTTGACACCGGCCGGGAGCTCGGAGTGCTCCATGTCCAGGGGCCCAAAGAACAGGGGGTCGACGAGGGCGACGGGTTGGGCGCCCATGCAGACGATGTCGCGGATGATGCCGCCCACGCCCGTGGCGGCGCCGCCGTAGGGTTCGATGGCGCTGGGGTGGTTGTGGGATTCGAGGCCGACCGCGTAGTAGTGGTTGTCGTCGAATTCCACGATGCCGCCGTCCTCGCGGGCGACGATCTTCTCTTCGTGGATGCCGTAGACGTGGCGCTTCAGGACGGGCTTGCTGGACTTGTAGCAGCAGTGCTCCGACCAGGCTTGGCCCAGGGCTTCCAATTCGACGTCCGTGGGGTCGTCGTGGCCTTCGCGGGCCAAGAAGTGGTCGCGGGCGTTCTGCATCTCCTCCATGCTGAGGCCGATGCTCATCGCCTCGCTGCAGGCCAGCAGTTCGTCATCGGTCATGTCGCGGAGGCGGAAGCGGCGCAGGGGGAAGTCGACGCCGATCTTCTCGACCTTGGATTCCCAACTGGCGACGGTGGTGGTGCTCATTCTTCTTCTCCCGCCTTCTCGGCTTCCTTCTCCTTGATCATTTCCTTGATGGCGCGCACTTGGCGCATCGCTTCCAGCTTGCGCGCGTAGGGGCTTTGGCGGCCACGGCCCCGACCGCCGACGGCGATGGGACGCTTGGCCTTGTCCGCGTTGGTGTCGGCAATGAGTTTCTCGTTGCCGCTGCGATCCTTGCTCTTGGGGTGCATGTCACTCAAGGGTGATCTGGTAGTCGTGGATCACGGGGTTCGTCAAGAGACGGCGGCACATCTTGTCCACCTGTTCCTTGGCGGCCTCTGCGGGCGTGTCGCCTAGATCGATTTCCCAGATGCGGGTGGTATGGACCTCTTGGACGGAATCGAAGCCCAGGAGGTGGAGTGCCTTCTGGGTGTTCTGCCCCTCGGGGTCGCTGATGCCGGGCTTGAGGTGGACGATGACCTGTGCCTTGGTCACGATGCCGGCGAGTCCTCCCCACCATAAAGGCGTGGGGTCGGGGCGTTGTCTGCAACCAGTGGAGCCGATGGAGCAACGAATCCAACCCGGAGCCCGGAAACCATTAGTATGAATCCGGAGGCTCGAGGCGCATGCGCCTGCTCGTTCTGGCCCTGTTCGCCTCGCTTCTGCTTGCTGGATGCAGCGGTCCCGCCCCCGATCGGCACTTCACCGTGGCCGAGGACGCCCCCGCCGAAGTGGATGGGCACGTGGGCGATGGCTACGATTTGCGTGTCCGCGTCGTGGACCAAGCTGGTCAACCGGTGGCGGGCGCGGCCGTGGTGTACTTTGCATCCAGCACCACCACCATCGGAGAGGCCTCCGCGGAAGGCATGGCCTCCCCGTGGGGTGCCTCGGGTGGTGCCTCCTTCGAGTTCACCATCAGCGACGACAACGTGGTGGCGGCCGCCCGCACCAACAGCGCCGGCGAAGCCGTGGCGGACTTGCCCCCCGGGGGCTCCATCCACGTGGCCGCCGGCGGCGTGTCGGGGTTGACCACGGAACTGCGTGAAGCGGTCGCCGTCGGCAGCGGAGGCGACGGTGGCACCATCGCCTTCACGCTCTACCCGGAGACCATCAGCCACACCTTCGAGGTCGCGATGGCCAACACCGTGGGTCGCGCCGGCATCGGCGGCACCCCCAGCGACGCCCACCCCATCGTCTGGTCCGAGGAGTTCCACGACGAATACGCGGCCCGCATCCTCAGCTTCGAGCTGGTCGGCACCTGGGAGAACGACCCCATGGTCGGCGCGGCCGACATCTACCTCGGAGCGGGCGGCCCGGACGACGTCCTCGTGGAGGGAAACGACCGGAACCAGTTTGATTTCAGCAACGAGGAGACCCTGTCCGTGGCGGCCTCGGACCTGCACGGCCACCGCCCGAGCCTCATCGATGCCGGCTACCACGTCCACCTGATGACGGACAAGGCCGCCGTCAGTTGGTCGGGGCTGCCGGTGACCCTCACCGTGGAAGCGCAGCTCAAGGGCAGCAACGTCGTCATCCGCTGAGGCCGCTGGGCAACACCCACAGTCCTTTCTATCCGGCGCGAGGATTGTCCTCCAATGAGCGCCAAGGACTATGTCCAGGACCACCCCGAACTGATCACCGCCCACGCCGTGGGTTGGGCCTTGATTGCCGGCGGCATCACCGCCGCGGCCATCACGAAGCAAAAGCGCTGGGCCATCCTGGGTGGCGTGGCGGGCTTCGCCGTCGCCGCCAGTGGCCAGGTCGCCTTCGACGAGGGGCTGCAAAAGCAGGCCAAGAAGCTCCTCAAGCACTGATCCAGCACACCCGAGGCACCGCAAGAGGCAAGTAGCCCGAGCCCGACTCGAGGCACATGCGTACCCTGGTGGCCCTCCTGATGGTGGGCGTCCTGTTTGCCGGATGTGCCGAAAGCGGCGAAGAGCCCGTCCAAGAGGACGACATCGACCTGGAGCTGAGCGCCACCGAGACCACGGGCATCATCCGCGGCGTCGTCGTGGACTCCGCCATCGTGCCCATCGCCGGCGCCACCATCACCATCGAGAGCCTCGGCCTCGAAACCACCAGCAACGAGGACGGCGCCTTTGGCTTCCAGGACATCGAGCCCGGCGTCTACTTCCTGCACGCCGACAAACTCGGCTACTTCCCCATCCAGTCCAGCGTCACCGTGGAAGCCGGTGTCGACAAGCCCCCGGCCGTCCGCCTCCTGTTGGAGGCCGACTTGGACGAACTGCCCTTCGTGGTGCTCCTGAAGTGGGATGGCCACATGATGTGCGGCCTCAGCGTCATCGCATTGTGCGGCGTCGTCGACATCGTCTACGACACCCCGGACGAATTCATCACCACGCTGGTCGTCGAAGAACAAGGTGTCCTGTACATGCAGTCGGAGATGGTCTGGAAGACCACCACCGGCTTGAGCCCCAACATGGCGCTCTGGCAACAGACCACCGACAAGGAAGGCCTCGATGGCCCCACCTGCGCCTTCGAGGAGCACCAAGCGGGCAGCCCCTTGGTCATCAACACCACATACGGCGACTTTGGTGACTTTGGCAACGTGGACTGCTTCGAGGCCCTGGGCAACACCACGGACCTGCAACTGCGCGTCTTCAGTGGCAGCATCGATGGCACCCGCCCCCCGACGGACAACGGCTGCTACCCGGTGATCAATTTCTGTGCCGGCATCGGCGCCACGATCGAGCAGCCCTTCGAGGTGTTCAACCACCTGTTCTACGGATTCAAGCCCGTGGAAGGCTGGCAATTCAGCGTCGATGGCACGCCCGAGGCCCCGAGCCAGTAGGCCCGGCCGGCAACGCCTAAATATAGCATCCAAGTCGGCCGCTTTGTCCTAGGAGACTGACCATGGCACTCTGGCAAGGCAACTCCCGTCGCAAGCCCACCGGTGGCCGCCTGATTCGCGCGGCCAAGAAGCGCCGCAGCGAAATCGCTCGCGAGCACATCGATGCCCATGTCGGTCCCCACCGCCAGAAGCTCGCCCGCACCAAGGGCGCGAACCAGAAGGTCAAGCTCCTGTCCACGGACTCCATTGTCGTCATCGACCCGAAGACCAACAAGGCCACCAAGGCCACGTTGACCAACGTCGTCGAGAACAAGGCGAACATCCACTACGTGCGCCGCAACATCCTCACCAAGGGCGCCATCGTGGAGACCTCCGCCGGCAAGGCCCGCGTCACGAGCCGCCCCGGCCAGAGCGGCGCCCTCAACGGCGTCCTCATCGAGTAAGATGGTGAAGCGCGGCGACGACGTCGTCGTTCTGTGGCCCCGATACTTCGATCAGCGCCGCAGCCGCGCCGAGGGCCGCCGCGTCCCCAAGGACATGGCCGTCCGCGACCCCGACGCTGCGTGGATTGAGTCCGCGGCCAAGAAGGCCGGATTCAGCGCCGAGCTGGACGACAAGGCCCGCGATCCGTTCCGTCCCTGGAAGACCAGCGGACGCGTTGTCGTGCAGAAGAGCCAGGGCAAGGAAGCGACGATCCGCGCCGTGGCGCAACAGATGCAGTGAGACCAGCGGTCGGTCCATTGCCTTCTTGTGACACCCCGCGGTGGTAGCGCCGTTGGCTCGATTCTGTCCCACCTGCAAGGGCATCATGCGCCCCCGCCGTGGGATTCTTGAGTGCCTGCACTGCAGTGACCAAGCACGCGCCCGCACCGTCATGGCCGGTGGCCGCCGCATCGATTTGCGCGAAGGCCAGTCGAGCCTGTTTGGCGGTGGCCGCACGGCGGCGGCCGCGACCCAGAGCGGCGTGGAGCCACCCCTGCAACCCAAGGCCCCGGAGTGGAAGCCGGCCACAAGCGGCGGCGAACCCCACCCCCAGCTGGGCTTGTTCCCGTTCGACACCATTCGCGCGGGGCAGAAGCGCTTTGCTCGCGACGTCACCATGGCGGTCCAAGGCGGCCGCCACTTGGTGGCCGAGGCCCCCACGGGCATCGGCAAGACGGCGGCCAGCATCGCACCGGCGCTGCAAGACGCGATTGACAACGGCCGCACCGTGATGTTTCTCACCAGCCGGCAAGCCCAGCACCGCATCGCGGTGGACACGCTGCGCACCATCCGCGACAAGCGCGGCGCCCGCTTCGTGTTGGTCGACTTGGTGAGCAAGCGCGACATGTGCCTGCGCCCCGAAGCCCAGGACATGTTCCCGGGTCGATTCCCCGACTTCTGTGCCCAAGAGACCCGCACCCGCAGTTGCCAGTACTTGGGCGACGCGGGAGGCGATGTGTTGGACCGCGTGGCGCGCGGCGTCCTGCACGTGGAGGAATTGATGGCGGTCAGCAAGGAACATGGCTTGTGCCCGCACATCGTGGCCACCGCGGCCAGCCAAAAGGCGCACATCGTGGTGGCGGATTACAATCACTTGTTCTCGGACATCCGGGACCGGAGCCTGGAGAAACTGGGCTTGGACTTGGGCCGGATGACGGTCATTGTGGACGAAGCCCACAACCTCCCCGACCGCATCCGCCAGAACCACGCCCACAAAATCACCGGCTTCATGCTGGAAGGGACCCGCAGCGAGGCCACGACCCACAAGGCGCGGGACATCGTGGCCGACGTGCAAGCCCTGCGCAAGGCGTTGGATCGGCTGGCGGAAGACGCCACCCGCAGCGGCTCGGCGCGTCCAGCCAAACTGGACGACGACGAGCGGCAAGTGGCGACACTGGACATCGATGCCCTCCACGATGCCTTTGAAAAGGAGCGCAATGGCCAGAGCCTCGGCTTGGCCCGCACCCTGGGGGACGTCATCGAGGACCTGGGGCCGCTCGTCACGAAGGCCAAGAAAGGCACCGACGCCCAGGTGCACGCCGAGCAGCTACAACGCGCCTTGGAGGACTGGGGCCGGTTCCGGGATGGCGCCTTGCGCTACATCGAATGGGGCGACGACGGCGTCAGCCTGCACGTGCGCCTCCTCGACCCAGCCCAGGCGGCGCGCGCCGTATTCGACCACGTGCACAGCAGCATCCTGATGTCGGGCACGCTGCGGCCTCCGGAGATGCTGCGCGACGTCCTGGGCCTAGGGGATGCGCGCACCAACGTCAAGACCTACCCCAGCCCGTTCCCGCCTGAGCACAAACTCATCACCATCGTGCAAGGCACGAGCACCATGTACAAGCGCCGCGACGACGACATGTGGCTGCGGATGGCCAAGCACGTGGGCGACGTCTGCGCGGCCGCCAAGGGCAACGTCGCGGTGTTTGCTCCCAGTTACGCCATCCTGCGGGAACTGCGTCCGTTCCTGGCGGACCACGTGCACAAGGAGTTCATCCAAGAGGACCCGGACATGACCAAGTCCGACCGGGACCAGGTCTTGGACACCCTGCGTGGCGCCAAGCAGCGCAGTGGCGCCCTCTTGACGGGCGTGTTGGGCGGCAGCTTCAGTGAGGGTGTTGACTTCAACGACAACTTGCTGTCCGCCGTGATTGTCGTCGGGTTGCCCTTGGCGCCGCCGGACCTGCAAAGCGACGCCACGATTGCCCACTACGATCGGCAATTTGGCAAGGGTCGCTTGTACGCGTACGTGGTGCCCGCCATGAACAAGGCCCTGCAAGCGATGGGGCGCGGCGTGCGTGGCGTCGACGACAAGTGCGCCATTGTCCTGATGGACGAGCGCTACGCGTCGCCACCATACCGCAATTTCTTGCCGGATGCCCCCAAGCCCATCGGCACGGCCGACCCCGGCCCCATGCTGGCCCGCTTCATCGAAGCACACGGTTTGTAGTCCCAGGGCGATGCGGGGCCATGCGCCTGCGCATCATCCTGTTGGCCCTGCCCCTGTCCGCGTGGAGCGCATTGGCGACATTGCCTGGCCGCGGCGCCCTCGTGATGCCCACCGAGCCAGGGTGGGAGGAATGGGTGGCCAGCGACGGGTTCGGGGCATGGATTCGCATTACCTTGAACGCGCAAGTCTGGCTCGCCGTCGGCTTGGCCGGCTGGTATGCCGCATTGAGCAATGTGGCGCCGCGTTGGCGCTTCTGGGGCCTCGCGTCGTGGTTCGCGGGCACCTTGGTGTACTTGCCGTTGCTGGGCTTGATGGGGTGGGGCTGGCCCCACATGGACGCCACGGCCGCCGCAGCCAGCATGGATTCCATGGCGGTGACGTGGATCGTGTTTGCCACCATCACGAGCATCGTGGGGATGCTGCTCTTGGCGTGGGGGTTGCGCCGCCACGACAAGCTCGTGGCCGGAGGCCTCGTGCTTGGGGCGTTGGCGTACGTGCCGGGCCCGTGGTGGCTGGAGTTTGCTGGCACCGCAGCGTTGGCGGTGGCGTTTAGCCTGGTGGCTTGGAACGCGTGGGTCGGGCGACGAGCAGCCACGCCGCCAGCGTGAGGGCAAACAGGCCCGCGGAGCCAAGCCAGAAGGAATCGGCCACCGCCACGCCGGGTGCCGGACGCAGCCCCATGGGCCCGTAATCCAGCCACAAATTCAGGGCAGCCCAACCGACAAAGCCAACGGCGACCCCCCAGCCGAAGCGGTCCTTGGACAACGGCCCCACCAAGATGAGCGCCTCGAGGGGCATGCCCATGTGCGTCACGAAGAGGATGTTGTTGGTGGAGCCAAATTCGTAGGTCCCGAAGCTGTCAGGGTACGACATGAAGATGTACGTGGTCCAGAGGCCCACGAAGACCATGTGGATGAAGGCGAAGCTGTCGAGGATGCGGCTGCGCTTGCGCCCCACATACCACATGGTGAGACTGATCTGCATCAACACCACGGCGTTGGGGCTGTCACTGACGAATGGCCACAGCCACCAGTCCTGGTAGAAGCGGCTGCTGGAGTCGAATTGGCCCACATCCCAGTAGAAGTAGTAGCCACCGATGATGCCCGCCAAGTTGGCCAGCGTCAACGTCCAAAACGCCCAGTGGCGTTCCCGCAGGCTCGCCATGAAGACCCAGAACGGATGCTTGGCAAGCTCGGCCACGTGCATGCCACGGTGCCCGTGTTGATGGGGTTTGTCAGTGCGGGAGGCAGGATTCGAACCTGCGAAGCACGTAGCCCCCGATCTTAAGTCGGGTCCCGTTGGCCGCTTGGGTACTCCCGCATCCGGCCATCAACCGGTGATGAAGTTGATGATGCCTAACACGAGCAGCACCGACAACATCACGGGCAGGGGGTACTTGATGATGGGGCGGAAGATCTTGCCGTAGTCGAAGCCCTTGCGCCCCACGCTGAATTCCAAGAGGATGTCGGGGCGAATCCAGCCGACGTAGACGACGAGGATGAGGCCGCCGGCCAAGAGCAGGACGTTGTTGACGATGCCATCGGCAAAGCCCAGCCACCCGTTGGGGTCGATGGCGGCGGGAATGCCCAGAATGTAGGTGATGAGGCCCAGGAGCAGGACGGCGCGGCGGCGGCCCCATTCCGGCTTGCGGTCCACGAGCACCGAGACGGGCACTTCCAGGAGGCTGAGGGCGCTGCTGAGCGCCGCAAAGGTCAGCATGAGGAAGAATCCGAATGCCAGCAGGCCGCCGGCAACGCCGCCAATGGTGGCAAACACCGTCGGGATGGCGATGAACAAGCCGCCACCGGTGCCCGATTGGGCGGCGTCTCCGATGACGAGGCCTTCGAGGCCCAAGGCAAAGATGAGGGGGAACGTCATGAAACCGGCCAACACGGCGACGCCGGTGTCGGCGAAGCCAATGGTGAATCCGGTGTTTTGCAAGTCGTTGTCGCGGCCGATGTAGCTGGCGTAGGTCAGCATGGTACCCAGCCCCAGGCCGATGCTGAAGAATGTCTGTCCGGCCGCTTCGTTGAAGGTGCTGGTGGTGACTTCATTGAAGTCGGGCACGAGGTAGAACTTGAGACCCTCAATCATGCCAGGTTGGAACAGCCCGTAGATGACCAGACCCAGGACGAACAGGAACAGGAAGGGCATCATGATGAGGTTGGCTTTCTCGATGCCGCTGCCGACGCCGCGAGCCAGGATGGCCATGACCAGGACCATGAAGACGGCGTGGAAGACGATGCTGAGCGGGCTGCTGCTGATCTGAGAGAAGTACGCCGCGGCGCCGTCGAAGTACGGCGCGGTGGCCGAGTCGACCAGGTACCGGATGGCCCAGCCGGCGATGACCGAGTAGTAGGACAGCAGCAGCACGGCGGTGACCATGAAGATCACGCCGACCCAGGCGTAGTTGCGGCCCTTGCGGTCCATTTCGAAGGCGTCCATGACGCTGGTGCGCCGGGCGCGGCCGAGGCTCAGTTCGGCAAACAGGGCCGGCAGGCCGATGACGAACAGGAAGACCAGGTAGATGAGCAGGAAGGCGGCGCCGCCATTGGTGCTGGTGACGTACGGGAAGCGCCACAGGTTGCCCAGGCCCACTGCGGAGCCCACTGCTGCCATGATGAACCCGATGCGGCTGTTGAAACCACCACGACCTGCCATTGCCGGCCCACGGGGGCATGCATGGATATGGGTTTTGGAGCAGCGCGGCCAGCTCAGGCGTCGTGCAATAGGAGGTGCAATGCGTCGACGGCGTCGCGTAGGGCGGCGGCTTCCATGACGAAGATGTGGTCGTTGCCGCACGTGGTGGCATCCACGATGCGGATGCCGCGTTG
>JBFKTF010000038.1:0-12515 GCA_041636435.1 Thermoplasmatota archaeon | reverse complement strand
CAGTGCCGCGCTGGCCGCCCTCGCCCTGTTCGCGGACTACGTGCACCGCTTGCCTGAAGGCATCGCGGGCGTCAATTACGACAGCCACGGCCTGGCCATCTTCCGCCTGAGCGACCCGCTCGTGCTGATCGGTCTCCTGATCGGTGCCATGCTGCCGTACCTGTTCAGTGCCTTCCTGATGAACGCCGTCGGCAACGCCGCCGGTGCCGTCATCGACGAAGTGCGCCGCCAGTTCCGCGAAATCAAGGGCATCATGACCGGTGAGGCCAAGCCCGACTACGCCACCTGCGTGGACATCGTCACGAAGTCCGCTCTGAAGCAGATGGTCGTCCCCGGCGTCATCGCCGTGGCCGCCCCGCTGATCGTCGGCTTCCTGTTCGGTCCCCTGGCCCTCGGTGGCCTCCTGATCGGTGTGCTGGCCGGCGGTCTCATGCTCGCTCTGAGCATGGCCAACGGTGGCGGTGCCTGGGACAACGCCAAGAAGCTCATCGAGGACGGCGCCCACGGTGGCAAGGGCAGTGAAGCCCACGCCGCCGCCGTCGTCGGTGACACCGTCGGTGACCCCTACAAGGACACCGCTGGCCCCAGCATCAACGCCCTGATCAAGGTCATTAACACGGTGAGCCTGATCTTCGCCGGTCTCATCGCGAGCACCGGCGGCCTGCTCCTGTTCTAGGAGCCAGACGGCGGCGATCGCGGGGCGCAGCCCCGTGGGATCCGGCGGCTTGCTCCTGTTCTAAACAGGACGGCGTTTCCTTTTCCCCTTCTTCCTACACCCTTTGGTGTGGTGGCCGCGCGCGGCCCATCACGATGTCGATGAGGGGCGCGTTGCGTGCCCCTCCAAGCTCCACCACCGCACGCCCTTGGATGGTGTCCAATTGGGCGTCGATGAGGTTGACGTCAATCTCGCGGCGCCAGCCGCCGATGCGTATGATGATGCGTCGACCTTGTCGGATGCCCTCGATGCGGATTGGTCCATCGCGGGACGCATCCAACGCCAAGCGCGCCACGACGGTGATGATGGCTTCCACGTCGTTCATGACGTGCATGCCCGAATCGACGTCCACGATGACTTGCTTGGCGGCCAAGTGGCTCAAGCAATCGGCCAGGCTCTGCAGTGCGGGCGCCAAATCGCAGAACGTCACCACGTGCTCCATCGGGGCTCCGCGGCCGCTGGCGCGCAACAAGGCGCGCTCCGCCAAGAACAGGGACGTGATGTCGTCGTGCACCACGACCGCGCCGTGCAACTTGCCGTCCTTCCATCGCGTCACCTTGACGCGGAACCAGCGCCGTTCCATGGGCGAGTGGCAATCGTAGACGGTGGTGAACAACGACGTCTGGCCCATGAGGACCCGTTGGATGCCCATGCCCACGCTGCCGGCTTCCGTGGCGCCGGTGCGGGCGCCCGCGACGCAGACCTTCAGGTAGTTGGTGCCCACCAAGGCCTCGGGTTCGGGGTGCCCGTTGTCGCGTCCGAAATCCAGGAACGCCTGGTTGACGAGGATGACGCGTCCTTCGGAGTCCAGGACCACCACCTGGGACGACATGGAATCGATGATGTCGCCCAGGATGGCCCCGCGAGTGGCAAGGCTGGTCAGGACCCGCATAGCATGCAGTCGCCGGCCCGGCACCTAAGACGGCGTGCCCGGGGGCTTTCTCACTCGGAGCGCGAGCGGCCTTTGCGCCATTTGTCCAAGAAGGACCTGCGCGGGGCGGGCTCCGGCCACGGCTCGCCATCCAAGTAGGCGTCCAGGCGTCCCGTCTTGGCGGCTTGGGCCAACTCGTCCCAGCCCCCCACGAAGCCGCCATCCAGGAAAATCTGGGGCACCGTGGTGCGGCGCGTCTGGGCCGCCAACTGCTGGAACGCCTCGCGCTGTTGCCCGGCGTCCATGACGGCCACTTGGAAATCCCCGCGCTGCTCGTGCAGCGCCCCCAGGAACTCCATGGCTTGCTTGCAAAATGGGCACGTGTCGGTCTTCACCACCAGAAACGTGCTGGGTCCATCCGGTTTCTTGGGTGCCTTGGCATAGACCACGTCGCCTCCGCTGGGGCCCGGTGGGGGCGTCGTCACCGGTTCTTCCGGTCCGCCAGGCGTGATGCCGTCGATGCCCATGGCCGCCACTGCACCCGCCACGACAAGGGGATTGTGGTGGGGGTCAAGCGCAACCGGCATCTACTGCCCGTCGCTGGCACCCCTGTGCCAGGCTTCGCTTCCCGCATGGACCGCATCGAAGGCAGCGCCACCGTCGCCATCGCCGACTTGGTGGCGTCCCAACGCGCCGCCGGCAAGGACATCATCAGCCTGAGCCTGGGCGAGCCGGACTTCGATACGCCCGCCCACGTGCGCCAGGCGGCCAAGGACGCCTTGGATGCCGGACACACCCACTACACGCCCGGGCCGGGCATTCCGTCCCTGCGCGACGCCATCGCCCAGTACCATCAGGACCGCAACGGCATCCCTGCAGAGCGCCGGCACGTGCTGGTCACCCCCACGAAGCAAGCCGTCATGATGGCCATCCAGGCCACCGTCGGCGAGGGGGACGAATGCATCGTCCCCGACCCGGGGTGGGTCAGCTACGCCCCAGCGGTGCACTGGGCCGGTGGCCGCCCCGTGCCCGTCGGACTCGATGCCCAGGACGGTTTCCGGATGCACGCCGAGGCCGTGGCGGACGCCATCACCGACAAGACGCGCCTCATCGTGCTCAACAGCCCCAGCAACCCCACCGGCGGCGCCAACACCGCCGAGGACGTGCGGGGCATCGTCGAACTGGCCCAGGACCACGACCTGTGGATCATGAGCGACGAGATCTACCAAGAACTCCAGTACAGCGGCGACCACACCAGCGCCGCCGCCATCGACTTTGATCGCGTCATCACCGTGGACGGCCTCAGCAAGAGCTTCGCCATGACTGGCTGGCGCATGGGGTGGGCCGTGGCGCCCGAGGCCGCGTTCAAGCAAATGAACAAGCTGCAAAGCCACAGCCTGACGCACTGCACCAGCTTCGCACAATACGGCGCCTTGGAGGCCTTGACGGGTCCCCGCGACAGCATCGATGCGATGCGCACCGCCTTCCTCGCCCGACGCCGCATCATCGTGGACGGGCTCAACGCCATCGACGGCGTCACCTGCGCCGAACCCGCTGGCGCGTTCTACGCCTTCCCGCACTTTGCACAAGCAGATGGCGACGACGAGGCGCTCTGCATGCGGCTCATCAAAGAAGCCGGCGTGGCCGGCACCCCGGGCTCCGCGTTCGGTGACGCAGGCCGGGGCCACATCCGGTTCAGTTACGCCGCCAGCGAGGAGACGCTACGCAGCGCCGTGGAGCGGATCGCTTCGGCGCTCGCGTAGCGCCCACACCGCCACGATGCCACCCACCACGATGTCGTAGTAGTACGTCAGCGCCCGCCAGACCAGCACGAACGCGGGGGTGAGCCCGGCGGTGAGCCCGCCCAAGAGAATCACCGCCGCCACTTCCACGACGCCCGCGCCGCCAGGGCTTCCCGCCACGGGGCCAAGGATGGTCAGGATGATGCCGGCGCCCACGACCAAGGGGAATTCCAAGCTGTGGCCAAAGCCGCGCAGCACCATCCAGAGGACGCCGAATTCGGCCATCCAGATGGCCATGCTGAGCACGATGGCGGCACCAATGCGCCACGGGCGTTCCCGCAGCAGGCTCCACATCCCCAGGCGCACGTTGTGCAGGAAATCGGAGATGCGGGTGCGGATGCGGGGTGGCGTGCGGCGGACGATGCGCCAAAGCAGGTTCGTTGTGCCCTGGATGAACCACGCAATGGGGTGGGGCACGATGAGGCTCACCGCCACCAGCACCATGAAGCCCAACAACACGGCCAAGCCGGTGATGGCGATGGCCTGGATGGCCAACGCGCCGGGGCCAAAGGCGGCGGCGAGGCTGGCGGTGACGGCGGTGCCGGCGCCCAAGAAGAACACCATGTCCGTGGCGCGGTCGGCCAGCACGATGCGGCTGGCCTGGGTCGCCGAGGCGCCACTGCGCGCCAAGAGCGTCAGTCGCATGCCTTCGGCGCCCAAGCGGCCAGGCGTGACGGCGCCGCCAAACTGACCGGCCGTCGCCAAGCGCCACGCCGCCAAGGGCCGCAGCGGGGCATGGAAGCCGTTGGCCAAGACGTGCAGGCGCGTCGCCCACAAGACGTGCATCAACAAATGCAGGCCAATGGCGATGGGGATGACGCCCGCGTCGAAGCCTCGGATGTCCGCCAAGACGTCCACGTCGCGGCGGGCCTGGAACCAGACCACGATGGCGACCATGGACAGAACGCTGATGCCCACGGCAATGGGCACCATGCGCCGGAAGCGATCCTCCACGCCGCGTCACCCAGGCATGGGCTGATACGCGTTGTCCTCACTCTGGGGGGTACGCCGTGACCTTGACTTCGCCACTGGGCGAATAGAACGCCTCGGTGCAGAGTTTCATCACCATGCGGCCCGCCCGGGCCCAGCGTTCGTGGCCTTCGTACATCCATTCGTACCCATTGGGGGAACGGGTGCCTTGCATCTCGTCGATGACGCTGCGCTTGGCGCCCAGCGACGCTTCGACGATGACCGCGTCGTCGTCGATGACCCATTGCACGTGCTCGGCTTGGAAGTGGATGACGAAGGCATCGTAGCCTTGCATGGCCCAGTCGCGTCCTTGCCCCATGACGAACCGGTCCAAGTGGTTCACGGGGACCCACAACTCGTGGACGTGCATGGCGTCCACCGTGTGCTCTTGGATCCAATGCACGCCTTCCTGGGCCGCGTGCTTGGCCGCTTGGGCTGCGTGTCGGGCGGCATCGCCGATGCTGTGGGTGACCTTGCCGAGGTCCATGGCCATGCCTGGTGGGCCACACGGTTGAGGTCGCGCCTTCAGGGCAAGGCCTTCGGGGCCCTGTGCCCCAGTGGGCGGCTGGCCGACTGGACCGGCTTAGACGCCGAACTGGCCGGCCAGGCGGGACCCTTCGGGCCAGCCGGCGCTGGTGGCCTTGTCTTCCTCACCGGGCCGGATGGCGCCGGTGGGGCAGGCATCGAAGCAAGCACCGTCGGCGATGCACAGGTCGCGGTCGACGCGGGCGGTGTCCGTGACGATGGCGGCGTCCGTGGGGCAAGCGGCTTCGCAGCCATTGCACACGATGCAGTCCGCGGCCAACACCCAGGCCTTCTCGGCCTCGGGGGTCGCGGCGGCTTGCTTCTTGATTGCCTCGATGTCGAGGCCGCCTTCCTTCTTCTCGCCGGCGTCGGCCGCCACTTCGACGACCTCTTCGACGATTTCGACGGCTTGGACGTCCAGGTCCACGCCTTCGGCGGTCACGGCGCGGCGCAGGGCATCGATGGTCTCCTTGACCTGGTCCCATTGCCAGCACACGGCGGCGTCGGCATCCTCGGGCTCGGCGACGTCCAGCGCGTCCTTGAGGTCCCAGGGGTCGACGATCTTGCCCTGCACGAACGCCTTGGCGAGCACCAGCTTGCCGCGGGGCGTCTGCGTCATGGGCAGATTGCCGGGGTTGGGGATGGCCTGCACGGAGGGCAGGTCGGCGCCCCAGATGATGTCGGAGTGGGCGGCCATGTCGCCACCGCGGGCCATGTCGCCGGCCAGGTCAGCGGCCTTGACGCCGACGGTCTTGGCGCGGCGGTGCTTGAGGATGCCACCCAGGGTGTGCAGCCGCAGCACGGGGCCGCCCGCAGCGAGTTGGAAACCGAGGCTCGGGCCGATGGGCACGGGCGCGGCGTTCTCGACCCAGCGCAGGGACTCGGGCACGGGGGCGACGAGGGGGAACACGACGCCGGGGTTCATCAGGTTCCGGTAGTCGCCCTGTTGCTTGAACGCCTTGAGCTTCTTGTAGCGCGTCTTGCCGAAGACGGACTTGCTCTGGGCCTGCAGCCAGGCGCCGGATTGGTAGGCGTGGCCGCCGTACTTCTTGGCCAGGGCGAGCATGTGCTCGGAGTTGCCCCAGCCAATGGGGTACAGGGGGCGGCGTTCGTCGTCGAGGACGAACATGAAGAAGTAGATGCGGCCGTCGTCGGTGACGTGGCCTTCGATGCTGAGGTGCTTGGCGTCGACGAGTTCGCGGACGCGGCGCAGGTACACCGCCATGCTCTTGGTGGGCACGAACACTTCGCCGGCGACCAGGCTGGGGCCCAGGACCTTGGCCTTGATGGGGTAGCAGCGTTCGCCCCATTCGGCGTCGGCCACGGTTTGCGCCAGGACCTCGCCTTCGTGGCGGGCGGCCATGCGGGCGATGGCGTCGGCGTGGGCGCCATGGTCCTGCTCACTGAGGCTCATGAGGATGCCGACGCGGTCGCCGACGGGGTTCTTGCGCACGCCCGTGGCTTCGTTGCGGAGGGCAAACCAGTCGCCGTTGCGGAACATGACGTGGCGGGGGCCGAGCTTCTCGACCGCTTCTTCCACGAATGCCTGGGCGTTGCGCCAGCCCTTGACGGCCACCAGGACCGGCTTCTCGGGCTTGGCTTCGATGAGTTGCAGTTCGACGCTCGTGATGACGCCGGTGGAGCCGCCGAGGCCGAGGTGGAAGGCCATCTCGTCGTCGTTGCGGGTCTTGAAGCGCTTGCCGTCGCAGCCGACGCCTTCGATGCCCAGGACGTGCTGGCCGATGCGGCCGGCGCTAGTGGAGCCGAGGCCGTGGCCGTCCATGGCGACGAAGCCGCCAATGGTGGCGGCCAGGGCGCTGGTGGGGTAGACGGGGAGGTCGAGGCCGACGGCTTGCAGCTTCTCGCGCAGCTCGGCGATGACCATGCCGGCGGGGACCTTGGCGCGGGCGCGGGCCTCGTCGATCTCCAAGCCCTTGTTCATGGGGGTCAGGTCGATGACGATGCCCTTGCGCTTGGGCACCGCGCCACCGAGGGCGTTGGTGGCCGCGGCGCGGGGCGTCATGGGGACGCCGCGCTTGAGGCAGAAGTTGACGACGGTCTCGACGTCGTCGATGTCATGGCAGCGCGCCACGGCGTCGGCCTTGCGGCCGCCCATGAGCAGGACGTCAATCAGGGCGGGCGGGCTACCGATGTCCGTGCTGTACACGATGCGGTCCGCCTCACCGAAGAGGACGTTGTCCCGACCGAGTCGGGCCATCAGCTGTTCTAGGTCCTGTCGCTTCAGCGCCATGGCTAGCATTTCGCGCGACACTGGTGTGCTTCAAGAAGGTATGGACTTCAAGGAGGGGTGCAGGCCGTGGGGCCATTTGTCTCGCCGTAGTGCAGGCACATGGCGGACCGCATCTCAAAGTCGGGGTGCGGGGCTTCGTTGCCCTCGTCGAACGCAAAGCGCAGGTCCAAGGTGCGCGCATCCACGGGGATGGCGTTGCCGGGAATGCTGGCCTCCAGCACGAAGTAGCCTCCGACCTGCTTGACGTCGTCCTGGCCCAGGGGACCAATCAGAATCTGGCCGCCTTGGGTTTCCAGGGTGACGACCAAGTGGGTCTCGAATTCGCTGAGCACCGGGTGGCGCCCATCCCATTCGACGTGGATCTCCACTTGACGGGGCATTTCTTGGCGCAGTTGGGCGCGCCAGTCGCAGGTGGCGCAGGCCTCGCCGGGCATGGCGACTTGCACCAGTTGGGCGTCGCTCAACACCGTGACGTGGGGCTCATCAATCTGCTCGGGGAAGATCTGCAAGATGAGTTTGCTGACCGCGTCCTCTTCGACGGCGACGATCTCGCGGTCCTTGCCGATGCCGGGCAGGTCCACTTCGAGGGTGTGGAATCCCACCGGGACGTTGTAGAAGCTGAAGCCGCCCAGTTCCGTGGTGGTGGTCCAGGCGTCCAGTTCCACGAGGTGGACGCTCACGTTGCCATAGGGGAACAACAGCGGCGAGAGCACCGCGCCGTCGATTTGTCCGCGGGGCACGTCTTCCTGGGTCGGCTCGGCGCCGAAGCAGCCGCTGAGGCTGACGGCAAGGACCGCGACGATGGCCAGGAGGCGCATAGGAGAAGGAGCCTCCAGGACGCTATAATACGGTTCCCGTCACGTGGTGGAACAATGGTGTGGGGGCGGGCTGCATTCAGGTGCGCAGCCGGTCCAGGATGCCCTTCTTGCCCAGTTCCTTGTCCAGCTCTTCCAGCAGTTCCTTGGCCTTGCCGCTGAGCTTCTTGGGGGTCACGACGCGGAGCTTGACGAGGATGTCGCCGCGGCCACTGCCTTGCAGGTAGGGCATGCCCCGGCCGCGGATGCGCAGCACCTCGCCGGGCTCCGTGCCGGCCGGGACTTGGAACTCCACGGTGCCGTCCAAGGTCTCCAATTCAATCTTGGTGCCCAGGGCGGCTTGGGGGAACGTGATGGTTTGCTCGGCAATCAGGTCCGCGCCTTCGCGGGCGAAGACGTCGTGGGCCTTGATGGTGACATCCAGGTACAGGTCCCCGTAGGGCCCGCCCCGGCCGCCCACTTCGCCACCGCCACCCACGCGGATGCGCATTCCGTCGTTGATGCCTGCAGGAATCTTGATTTTCTGGCGCTTGCGGGCCTTGTCGTGGCCGGAGCCGCGGCATGCCTTGCAAGGCGTCGTGATTTGGCGGCCTTCGCCCCGGCATTGCGGGCACGCGCCGACCTGGCTGATGACCCCAAACGGCGTGCGTTGTTGGCGCTGCACTTGGCCTTGGCCATGGCAGAGTGGGCAGGTGTCCACGGGGGTGCCCGGCTCGGCGCCGCTGCCGTCGCAGGCACCGCAGTTCTCGAGGCGCATGTATTCCACTTCCGTGGTCGTGCCCTCGAAGGCCTCCTGGAGGGTGATGGTGTGGCGAATCTGCAAGTCGCGGCCGCGGCTTGGTCCGTGGCCCCGCCCGCTGCCGCCAAAGAACATGTCGAAGATGGAGCCAAAGCCGCCGCCCCCACCGCCAAAAATGTCGCCAAAGTCGACGTTGCGGAAGATGTCCTCCGTCGAGTACTGCTGGTCGATGCCGGCGTGCCCAAAGCGATCGTAGCGTTGCCGCTTCTCGTCGTCGGAGAGCACCGCGTAGGCCTCGCTGACTTCCTTGAACTTCTCCGCCGCGGCTTCGTCGCCTTCGTTGCGGTCCGGGTGGAACTTGATGGCCAACTTGCGGTACGACTTCTTGATCGCGGTCGCGTCGGCGTCGCGCTCGACTCCGAGGACCTCGTAATAGTCGCGTTTGCCTGCCATCGCGGTCGCGATTCAGGGCCCCTTCAAATCGCTTGGTGTGGGCGCATGGGCCGCGACGTGCTGTGGCAGCAGCGACGTCCAGCGCCGGTACTGGTCCAAATCGATGTGGGCCAGCTTGATTTGGCACAAGCCATTGGCGCAAGCGTCCTGCATGATCCTGCGGGCCTTGCCTTCCAAGATCAGGAGGTCCATGTCCGAGAACGGCAGCAGGTAGAGGGTCGCCTCCCCCTGGGCGACGTGGAGCCATGGCGCGTCCGCGATGTCCATGCAGGCACGCAACGACGCCAACACTGGGTGGGGGATGCGCTCGGGTGGCATGTGGCCTCGCGCCAACCAATCAACGCCCCGTTCGCTCTCGAAGTCCGCAAACAACTGCCCAAAGTAGGCGTCCAATTCGTCGAGGGCCGCGTCGGGCAAGTCCTTGCCCCGCAACGCAATCCAGGCCTCGTCCCCGTCCATGGTGCCCACGACATCGATCGTGGCGCCCGTGGCCGCCGTGACCTGGACGATGCGCAGCTCGCCTCCGGTGAGGTCGAGTCGGACGCAGGGGACCCCCAGCACAACGTCGTCAAGGTCTCGCCCATGAAATGCCTTGTCGGCGCCGATTCGCCGCGCACTCCATGGACATGTCCGGCGGTGGCCCCCACGAACCAGGTGGTTGTCGGTGGGAGAGGGTCGCCCCCACGCCAAAGACGATATACTGCGCCGTCCAACATACTGTTGTCCCGCGGGGAACCGCGAGGCAAGGACATCCAACTGGATGGCCCACCACCGCACCGGAGAGTCGCGCGGCATACTCGCGACCTCGAACCGGACGCCTTCGGGCATCCGGGAAACTGAACCGGAGGGATGCGTTTCGGGCTTGGACCGAAGGCATCCGAGGGGAACAACCGGGGCGACCGTCGTGGCGACACGACGATGGAGAAATCCGTGGTGCTGCGAACAACCCCCCTGCCGCTGGGGGAAGTTCGTTCAGATTCGCTTTGACCCACGACGCCGCTTATCAGCGGGGCCGCCCATCCCCCACTATGCAACGGATGGCGATCTTGCTGGTCCTTCTGCTTCTGCCCCTGAGCGCAGCGCAGAACCCCGCCGCACCCCACCCCGATCCGGTCCACACCACCCTCTGGGCGCACACGACGAGCGACGAATCGGCGCTCTTCATGAACGCCCTCGAAGGGGACACCCAAGGGGCCTACCTGCACCCGGGCACGGGCGCGTCCTCCGTCAGCGCTGGTGCCGACGACGACTTCCTGTTCGAACTGCCCTTGGCCCCCGGCCTCGTGGGCGACCTGGAACTCGACGCCGCCGGCGAGATCTACATGAAGGCCTACATCGGCGGCGGTGCGTTCACCGTCGGCCGCATCAGCGCCACGGCCAGCCTTTGGTCTGGTGACACCCTCATTGGCCAAGGCGACACGGTCACCAACAACCTGCAACCGGGCGACACCAACGAGGGCGAAACCTACAACGTGTTCGAGTGGACCTTCGCCCCCGAAATCACCACCGTCCCGGCTGGCGCCGACTTGGTCTGGAAGGTGGAGGGCAGCGGCTCCTGGAACAACCTGTACTTCTCCGCCAACGACAACCGCGGCCGCAGCCTCATGACACTGCCCATCGTGGGTGTCTCCAATCTCCCGACCGGCACGCCGGCGGCCAGCTACCAGAACCTCACCTCGGACATCATTGAGCTGGAGTGGGCCTGGAACGCGACCAGCGAATCCAACATCTACAATTGGACCGGCCCCGCGGGCGACCTGGCCATCGTGTTCACGTCCAACGTCACGGCGGGCAACGTCAGCCTCCTCGTGCATGGTCCGGAGGGCGAACTCGTCAACCGCACATTCCAGGGTCTGGACGCCAGCGCCCTCAACGTCACGGTGCCCGCAGGCAATTGGACCCTGCGTGTCGACGCGATGGACGCCACCGGCGCCATGCGGCTCGAGATTCGCCCCGTCCCCGCCGACGACCCCGGGCCTGGTGACGTGCCGCAAGACGATGATGATGCACCCACCGATGCGCCCGACGACGACGGCACGGGTGAAGGCGAAGACAGCCCCGCCGCGCCCTTGGCGCTGCTGCTGGTTGGCTTGGCCCTCGTGGCCCTGCGGCGCCGTCGCTGACCCTCCGTACCCTTTTTTCACCCCTCTTTCTCGCCCACTTGATGGCGACCATCGGCCGCGGCATCTACGCAGAGACAGTTCACCGCTTCTTCGAAGGCATCCGCACCTACGATGTGGACGCTGCCGTGGCGGAACTGGCCGACGACGCCGACTTGTTCAGCCCCTGGGGCAACGCCACGGGTAAGGACGCCATCGCGGACGTGCTTCGCCCCGTCCTTGAGGACCCCAAGACGCGCCCCAGCTTCACCATCCAAGACATCGCCGGCGACGGCCACGTGGTCAAGTTGCAGGTGAGCATCAGTGGCCGCTTTGGGCGCGCCGCCAAGGTGCACGAGTTCAAGCTCCTGCACCTCAAGGGCATCATCCATCAGGTCATCATCGCCTGACAGGGTCCTTATGGGGGGCACCCGCTCCCCGCTCGTGCGTTGGCTCGTGCTCCTGTTGTTGATCCCCACAGCCCATGGGCTCGTGGCCGGCAGCGACGGCTCCAGTCTATGGCTGGGCGATGCATTGGGGCCCGAGGCCTTCGACACCGGCGACGCCCGCGCCGATTCCGTTACCTGGGCCATGCGCCTGAACGACACGGTCTCTGGCCCTCTCGACGGGACGTTGTGGGCCAATGTGACGCTGCGCGCCAGCGTGCCCGCCAGCGTCACCGTGGCGTGGACTCTTGGCAACGCCACCCACGTCGTGCTGCGCGGTGGACCTCAAGATGCCACCATCACGGAGGCCGTGCAATTGGTGTGGGGCATCCCCTTGACGGCCGTGTGGGATGACGTGCAGTGGTGGAACGTGACCGCGACCGGTGCATTCGTCGGGTTGACCATGGACACCGCCGGCGACACGAACATGACGCTGCCGGAGGTCCCGCCGGCACCGCCCGCGCCGGTGTTGCGTGAGATTTCGATTGACGGCAGCCCCGTGCAAATCCAAGTGGCCGGCGATGGCCGACAGCGCACCACCATCTACACGTGGAACAACGGCACGCAGGACGTGGATGTCCGGGTGGAGGCCGACGTGGATGGGGCGTTCAACGTGACCGTCAAGGACGGCTCAGGTCAGCAAGTGGCGTTCGCCGACGGTAGCGCCACATTCGAGATCCGCAACGCCACCGCGGGCCCGTGGACGGTCATCGTGCGGGAAGCCATGGATGGCGAAGCCACCATCCGGCTGGAGCCGTGGCAGGCGCCACCCGAGCCGGCGCCGCGCGCCAGGGATTCGCCCCTGCCTTGGTTCTTGGTGCTCGCCGCCT
>JBFKTF010000037.1:0-12573 GCA_041636435.1 Thermoplasmatota archaeon | reverse complement strand
GTGCAAGGCCGCGGTGGCCCCGCCCTGCCCGGCAACCAACCCGTCACCAGCGACCCCGTGCAAGTGACACTGCAACGGGAAGACCCCCTGACCCGTGAAGTGCTCGAAGGCATCGGCCCTTGGATCTTCCTCGTCCTGGGTGGCCTGGCCGTCTTGGCCGTCATCCTGGCCGTCATCCTGGCACGCAACAACCGCGCCGTCGTGGCCCTGCACAGCAACGTCCACGTGGCCAACGTCGGCCCCGGCCGCTCCGTTGCCGTTCCGGTCTCTGTGGAGAACCTGACGAGCAACGAAGACACCATCCTGTTCCATGTCGCCCGCGTCCGCGACGGCTGGGCCGCCAGCTTGCCGGTCCCCGAGTTGCTACTCGAAGGGCGCCGCCGCGAGGAACTGCACCTCGTCATCACGGCGCCCAAGGACGCCCAGCCCGGCGACACCACCCGCGTGGGCATCACCGCCCATGGCGCCCAGAACCCCCGCAAGGTCGCGGAGCTCGTCGTGGAAATGCACGTCGGCGACACCGCCGAACGCGTGGCCGCCGGCGACACCACGTTCGCCGACGAACAGGCTCACTGAGCCCGCAGCACCACGCGGACGTGGGACCGCACCACGTCCACGCCACGGTGCCGCGTGTCGCGCCGATGCGTGGCACGGGATGCTTCCTCGAACCCTGGATGCTCGGCCAGCACCGCGTCGGCGTCGCTGAAGTGCGTCGTGCGGCCATCGGCCAATTGCCTCGTCCCCGGTTCGGGCTCCTCGCCCTTCAGAAACCGCAGATCGTCGGGCGTCAAGCGCTCCACGACCAAGTGGCCACCGGGGCGCAGGACACGCCGCTTCTCCGTTGCCGCCGCGGCCCGCCCGGGGGCCAACAAGTGGCCCGTGCAATGGACATCCAACACCGCAGAGAATGCGGCGTCCGCAAACGGCAGGGCCGCCGCGTCGGCCACGACACCTTGCCCCAGCCGCGCCATGGCATTGAACGAGATGTCCATCGGGACCACGTCCACGCCGGCGGCTTGCAGTGGTCGCAACAACTTGCCGTTGCCCGCCCCCATCTCCAAGACCGGCCCGTCGCCCAGCAAGGGCAACAGGTCCTCCACGGAGCGCTCACCGCGCCAAGGCGCGGCCTGATGATGGTAGAATCGGTCCCAAGGATGCGGCGCGCGCCCCACGGGCCGGCCACCGGCGGCACCGTGATAAGCGACGGCCAAGTGGAACCAGCATGGCCCGGCGCCGGAACAAAGGAGAAGAGCGGCAAATCGCCGCTCGACGCCTCGACGTCCTGCTGGGCCAAGCCCGCAACGAGTCCCTGGGGCCCGACGCCGACTTGTCCGACCGCTACGTCGCCATCGCGACGCAAGTGGCGCGCAAGTACCAGATGCCGCTCAAGCCGCATCAGAAAGCCCAGACCTGCCGGGCCTGCAAGCGCTACCGGCGCAGCCAGACCAGCCGCGTCCGCATCCATCGCGGGCGCCTCATCACCACGTGCCAGTGCGGTCACATCCACCGCCGACCCCTTCCATGAACATCGACAACAAGCTCCTGAAAGAACTCAAGGCGAAGGCCCAGTCCATCGCTGTCACCGTGACCGTCGGCAAGAACGGCATCACCGACGCCACCATCGAGGAGCTCGACCGCCACCTGCGCAAGGAGAAGCTCGTCAAGGTGCGCCTGCTGAAGTCCGCCACCTACGAGGCGGGCATGCAGGGCCAGGCCGACGCGTTGGCCCAGCGCACCCACAGCACCCTGGTGGAGACTCGGGGCGGCACCGCCGTCTACTTCCGTTCTTAGGGCCAAAGGCCCCCCACCGGGTCCGCCATAACGCCCATATACCCGACCCTTGTCGGCCGCCTTTGCTTCCCTGGGAGACCACCCATGACTACCGTGTACGACGTGCCGCCGACGCCCCTCATCGCCGCCATCGCCAAGGAGCTGAGCAAGCACGAAGCGATCCAGGCCCCTGAGTGGGCGCCCTTCGTGAAGACCGGCATCCACCGCGAACGCCCGCCCGCCGAGGCCGACTGGTGGAACACCCGCGTCGCTGCCGTGCTGCGCAAGGTCTACACCGAGGGCCCCATCGGTACCGAAAAGCTCCGCCAGCACTTCGGTGGCTTCCGCGACCGCGGCAGCAAGCCGAACAAGGCCGCCAAGGGCTCCGGCAGCATCGCCCGCAAGGCGCTGCAGCAGCTCGAAGCCGCCGGCCTCGTGCAGAACATCCAGAGCCAAGGCCGCGTCGTGACCCCCCAGGGCCGCGCGCTGTGCGACAACTCCGCTCACGGACTCCGGAAGGACCTCGAAAAGGTCGTCCCGGGTCTGAGCAAGTACTGAGGCAAGATCATGGACGACCTGGAGGCCATCCGGCAACGGAAGTTGCAGGAACTCCAGGCCAGGCAAGCACAATCACAGTCCAACGAGCCCGACCCGGCCGCAGCTGAACAAGCCGCTGCCGAGCAAGAGGCCGCCATCGAGCGCCTCCTGCAACAGGTTCTGGAACCGGAGGCGCGCGAGCGCCTCACCCGCATCCGCATGAGCCGCCCCGACTTCCATGAAGGCGTGGTGCGGCAGTTGATCGGCTTGGCCCAATCGGGCCGGCTCCAACGGCGTCTCAACGACGACGACCTCAAGGCCGTCCTCGCGCAATTGACGCCCAAGGACCGCGACATCAACATCACGCGGAAGTAAAGCCAACGAAGAGGACGACAATGGCATCCAAGAAACCCACCGCCAAGAAACTTCGCCTGCTGAAGGCGACGAAGAGCAACCGCCGCGTGCCGGCCTGGATCATCCAGCGCACCAGCCGCCGCTTTGTGAGCCACCCGAAGCGCCGCAACTGGCGCCGCAACCGGTTGAAGCAGTAAATCTGAGGTGAATCATCATGGCTGACACTGTCTCCGAACTCGAACGCATCTACACGATCCCCCTGCGCAAGGCCCACCACGGCACGCGCAGCAAGCGCGCCAACCGCGCTGTCCGCGACGTCCGCGCCTTCCTGACGCGCCACATGAAGAGCGAGCAAATCTGGCTCGCCGGCGAAGTCAACGAACTGCTGTGGAGCCGCGGCAAGTACACGATCCCCAGCCGCATCCGCGTCCGCGCCACTCGCTTCAGCGACGGCGTCGTCGAAGTGACGCTCCCCGAGAGCGACGCCAGCGGCTCCATCCGTGAAGCCATCCAGGAACGCCAGGAGAAGGCCGCTGAGACGCCGGTCCTGGCCCCGATGGGCATGGAGGACGAGGAGCACCACGACTCCGAAGCCGCCAGCCAGCCCGTCACCGCCGTCACCGGCATCGGCCCCGCCACCGCTGAGAAGCTGGCGGAAGCCGAGATCGAGACCGTCGGCGACCTGGCCCACGCGGACCCCGCAGCCGTCGCCAAGGCCCTGGGCAAGGAAGTCGACGCGGTCCAACCCTGGATCGACGCGGCCCAGGAAATGGCCCACGCTCCCGCTGACGACAGCGAAGAGTGAGCGTGTTCAAGCGACTGGACCCGTACGGGAACCCCAATGTCGGGGTCTACGTGCGGGTCACCTCATCCCACCTTCTCCACCCCCCTGGTCTGACCGAGCAAAACGTGTCGGACCTTGAGGAGGCCTTCGGATTGGAGGGCATCGAGCTCACCATTGGTGGCGCGACGCTCGTGGGCAGCCTGATGGCCGCCAACCGCCACGGCGCCGTCCTGGCCGATTCGGCCAGCAACGCCGAGATGCAGATCCTCCGGGATGCCGGCCTGAACGTGACGCGGCTGCAGAGCAGCCGCCTCAACGCCACCGGCAACAACATCCTCTGCAATGACCAAGGCGGCATTTGCAACCCCGCCATGACGAAGGGGCAGCAACGCGCCGCCGCCGAGGTGCTGGACATCGAATTGGTGCCCGGCACCATCGCCGACATCCCCACGGTCGGCACCGCCGCCGTCGCCATCAACACCGGAGTGCTCTGCCACCCGTTGACGACGGAGGACGAACTCAGTTTCATCAAGCAGTGCCTGCATGCACCGGCACGGATTGGGACCGTCAACCACGGTCACGGTCTCGTCGGTGCCGGCATGGCAGCCAACGCTGCAGGCGTCGCCTGTGGCAGCCGGACCACCGGCATCGAATTGGGTCGCATCGAAGAGGCCCTAGGACTGGAGTGAACAACATGAGCAAGCAAGCATACAGTGTCGAAGGCGACTTCCAGATGGGTCGCATCCGCCAGCACTTCAAGATCGAGGTCATCGGCGAAGACGAATCCGCAGCCCGCGAATACGCCCTGGCCGACCTCGGTAGCCGCCACGGCGTGCCCCGCCGCCTGGTCGACATCCAGACCGTCACCGCCATCAAGGCCGACGAAGCGGACCCCATCACCCAGAAGCGCCTCGAATGAGCGATCAGCAGGCGATGGCCCGCTTCGAGATGCTCCAGCAGGCGCTCGGCAACGTCGACGCCCAGTTGGCTCGCATCGAACAGCAGGTCATGGACCTCCGCCAGGCGCAAGCGACCCTTGACGGGATCTCCGAAGCCGGCGAGCAGCCTGCCCTCATCCCCATCGGCGGCGGATTGCACATCCGCGCCACGTTGGCGCCCGACGCCCCCGTTGTTACCCCCGTCGGACGGGGCTACGCGGCGGACATGGACGTCGAGGCCGCCACGCAGGGCCTGAAGGAACGCATCGAAGAAGCAGAGAAGCTGATGCGCCAAAAGACCCAGGAAGCCGAGTCGCTCGCCGCCCAGGCGCGCACCTTGGCCCAACAACTCCAGTCCGAGGAATAGCCCTCGGGCCCCCTGCACGCGTGGTCTAATGGTATGACGATGGCTTCCCAAGCCATCTGCCCGGGTTCGATTCCCGGCGCGTGCATGGTCGCACGACGCGCAGCGTCGAGCACTTGAGCGACCGATGTGGGCCCACGTTCCACCCGTTTGCGCGCCAAGCCATGGCGCTTGGCGACCCATGGTCGCTTGTGTCCCCCCACAACTTGCGATCTTCCCTATTGGACGTCACGCTCGCCGTGTCCCTGGGCGTGGGTGCCTTCTTGCTGGCACTCATGACGTTCTGATCGCGCTGGCGGCGGGGCGTGTCCCCGCCGCCACCCCTTTCAAGACGGCCAATGTCGGCGCCTTGTGTTCAAGTCGCTCAAGGACCGCCTGAAGGGTGTCTCCGAACGATTGGAGGACGAGCTGGAGGCCCAGCTCGAAGCCGAATTGGAGGCGGAGCTCGCCAAGGAAATGGGCGAGCCCGAGCCGACCCCTGAGCCGACGCCAGAGCCCGTGGCCGAACCGGAGCCGACGCCCGAACCGACGCCGGAGCCTGCGGCCGAACCCGAGCCGACGCCCGAACCCACGCCCGAGCCGCCGGTCGAACCCGAGGCCGTGCCGGAACCGGTGCCCGCGCCCGAACCCACGCCCGAGCCCACGCCCGAACCAGCGCCCGCCGCGGAACCCGCCACGGTCTCCGATGCCTCGCTGCCCAGTCCGGCCGAGACCAAGGCCGCCGCCGAAGCCATCACGCAGGCCCCCGAGCCGACGCCCGCCCAACCGGTCGCCCAGCAGCCCAAGATCACCGGGCGCCGCCAATTCACGGACGAAGAAATCGAAGCCCGCCTGGCCCGCGAATTGGAAGAAGCGGTCGAGGTCCAGAAGGAAGTCGAATCGGTCGTCCAACAGACGAGCCGCAAGCAAACCAAGTTCACCATCAACGAGGACGTGCTTGAGGACATCCTTTGGGAGCTCGAGATTGGGCTGCTCGAATCCGACGTCGCCATGCCGGTCATCGAGGCCATCAAGGAGAACGTCAAGGAGCAACTCTTGTCCATGTCCGTGGCGGGCACGTCCGCCCACGAAGTCGTCGAAAAGGTCCTGCGCACCGCCGTCAAGCGCGTCTTGAACATCGGCAAATTCGACTTTGACGAATTCATCCGCGAGAAGCTGGCGAGCGGCAAGAAGCCGGTCGTCGTGATGTTCGTCGGTGTCAACGGCACCGGCAAGACCACCAGCATCGCCCGCATCGCGCACCGTCTCAAGGAACAGGGCCTGAGCCCCGTGCTGGCCGCCGGCGACACGTTCCGCGCCGGCGCCATCGCCCAACTCAGTCAACACGCGGACAAGCTCGGCGTCAAGTGCGTCAAGCACAGCGACGGCGCCGACCCCGCCGCGGTCGCCTACGATGCCATCGAGCACGCCAAGGCCCGCAAGAAGGACGTCGTGCTGCTGGACACGGCCGGCCGCATGCAGACCAACACGAACCTCATGGACGAGATGGACAAGATCCGTCGCGTCGCCAACCCCGACTTGTGTGTCTTCGTCGGCGACAGCCTGGCAGGCAACGACGCCGTCGAGCAGGCCCGCAAATTCGACGAAGTGGTCGCCATCGACGGCGCCATCCTCACCAAGACCGACGTGGATGCCAAGGGTGGCGCCGCGTTGTCCGTCGCCTACACCATCAACAAGCCGCTCTTGTTCGTGGGCGTGGGTCAGGACTACCCGGACCTGATGCCGTTCGACGCCAGCTGGATGGTCGACCGATTGTTCGGAGACGACGAGAACTGAGCGCCGTTGCTTGCAAGGTTGCACAACGCGACCACGGTCCTTTAAGTCCGGCCGGCAGGCTCGATGGCATGCGTGTTCCGCTTGTTCTGCTATGCCTGATGATGGTGCCCTTGGCCGCGGCTGGGTCGGAAGCGGACCCCGAAATCGAGGATCCAATCGACGACTCGGGAGACTACGAGTCCGGCCGCGACGTCGGCGCCATGTGGATTGAGGAGACCGAAAGCAACGGGGAGCCAGCATTCCACTTCCGGCTCCGCGTGGCGGAGGACCACGACCACACGCCACAGTTCCACGCCCTCCAGGTGCGGTACCGCATCGGCTTCGTCCCCAACGTGGGCCTGCCGGAGGGCGACGTGGAGGCGTACGTGTACTTGCGTGCCAGCCAAGCGGGCACCAGCGCGCCGCTCATCACCATCCCCGCCGGCGGCGGCGACGTGGTCAACTGCAAGTTCGGAACCACCGACGAGGTCGGAGGCTCCCGCGACCTGGATCTGGAAGTGGACATGGCCGCCAGCATGGACGAGCCGACCTTGTTCGGCTGCATCGTGCCCCACAGCACCTTCCCCGGCTTCGGCCCCGGCGACACGCTCGACAACCTCGTCGTCGAGACGCAATTGGTCACGCGGGGCCCGACCAGCGGTGGCTTGACCGCGGGCTTGGTGCCCGCCGACAAGGTGCCCGTCACCGTGCTGCGGCAATTCGACCGGTCCCCCGACACCGGGTTTGGACGCATCTACATGGTGCCCCTGCCCGAACCAGACCTGCTCGTGGAGAACATCACGCTGCCCTACAGCAACACCACGGCGGCCCCCACCACGGCCGCGGTCCAGCTTCTGTTCAACGCCACCGGGCCCCTGGTGCTCTTGGCCGACGTGGAAGCCGGCAACATCACCGTCAACGCCACCATCGACGGCGTGCGCCACCTGCTCTGGAACGGCACGGAGCAAGCCATGCTCGAGGCCGACTGCGACCCCTGCGCTTGGGCCCTCACGGTGCACACCGAGGAGTTCGTGGGCACCTGGAGCATCGCACCGTTTGTCCCCGAACCCGAGACCATCGAGGCCCCGCCCGCCGACGAACCCGTGGAGGAGCCCATCGATGAGCCGGAGGTGCAAGCCCCCAGCAACGAGACCGCAGAAATCAACGGTGCCAGCGACGACCAGGAAAGTCCCGGCCTCGCTTGGCCCGTGCTGGTCCTGGCCTTGATGGCGTTGGTGCGCCGCAAGCCGTAAAGAGATGCATTGGTGGTCCAAGCCCATGCGCACGACGTGGTTCCTCATCGCCATGCTGGTCCTTGCCCAAGCGGTGGCCGCCGGCACGGCCGACGACCCCGAGGTCAGCGACCCCGGTGGAGACAAGGTCAGCACGAACCCCGCCCTTGGCGCTTCGGCCGCCGAGCTCCTGAAGGGTTGGTACGAAGAGGTCGGCGACGACGTCCTGTTCCACTTCACCAGTGGCGCCATGTGCGCCGACAGCACGGAGACCGTCGAATACCGCTGGTATGCCACCGTCGACGGCGCCGAAGTCGCCTTCGGGGCCGACTTGTTTGGCCAAGGCAACTTCTGCTTCTCCGGAATGGACGACACCACGATCACGCCCACCGGTGCCGCCACGGCCGCCAGCTACACCGGCGCCCAGGCGACCCTCACCATCCCCCGCGATGTGTTTGGCGACGACGGCACCATCATCGCCGCCACCTACGGCACGAGCAAGGCCTACGTCGGCAGCCCCACCGTGTGGAACGACTCGGACCGCGCACCGGACGCCGATGGCGGCCGCGACTACGTCCTGGGTGGCATCGATGAGGCCCCCGAGAGCCTCGTGCTCAACGTCACGGACGAGGAACTGCGCCACGTCCTGAACGCCACCGCTCCCACCACGTCGACCACGACGCTGCTCTGGGATGGCCCCGCCAACACCACGTTCACGATTCGCCAGAACGCCACCGGCACCGTCGCCATCCACGTCACCGACGCCGATGGCAACGTCAAGCTGGATTGTGTCTGCGCCCAAGAGGCCAGCAACCACACGTTCACCGCCGTGGCCGGCGTCTGGAATGTCACCATTCAGTTGACCAACTTCACCGGCCAGCTGGAAGTGGCCATGGTGCCCGCCCCTGCCGGTCAAACCTCCGACGATGCTCCCGAGCAGGCGGACGACGCCGACGACAGCGAAGGCGCCGCCCAGGAAGGCAACGCCACCGGTCCTGACGCGCCCAGTGGCCAACCGCTCAACGAAGACAGCCCCATGCCGCTGGTGGTCGCCGTCCTGGCCTTGGTCATCGCGGCCCGCCGCAAGTAGCGCGACAGGCATTTACGCAGGCCGGACTCATTCCGGCCATGCGCCTCGTTGTGGCCATCAGCCTGCTCTTGTTTGTCGGATCCGCGTGGGCGGGTTCCGCAAGTGAACCTGAAATCGTGGATGGCACCACGGACGCCACGGCCAATGGGCAGCCCGCATGCCCACCCGAACCCACGGCCTGCGCCGGCCCCGGCCAGGTCATCGACATCACGCAGGCATGGATTGTCGAGTACGAGGACAAGCTGACCTTCGCGGTCCAGACCCTGGGCAGTGAAGCCAACAAGGCCTACGGTCCCATGACGTTCGATGCCACCTTCGTGGTGGCCGGCGTCGAGTTCACCGCCGGCGTCTTGATTGGCATGAGCAGCACCGCCGGCGGCGACGACGCCGTGGAGCCCCGCGGCATCGCCACGGACGCCCGCATCGGCGGCGACCAATACGAGTTCGACGTCTCCCGCGCCGACATTGGCGCGCCCATCGCGGGCGACGTCCTGAGCGGCTTCTACTTCCAGTCTGCCTTGGACAACGCCGGCTCGTCGGGTGCCCGCACCGAGGACCGTGCCCCGGATGCCGATGGCGTGGAGTTCGTCTTCGCCCTCGGCGCACCCCCGGCGCCGGACACCCTGGAGCTGAACGTCACGGGCGAATTGGTGCACGACTTCAACGGCACCGGCGCCATGTATCGGATCAACTGGACCGGCCCTGCCAACGTCACCATGGCCTTCACCATGGCCGGCAACGGCACCGTCAACCTGACCGTCCTGGACCCCGCCGGCACCGAGCAGTTCACCTGTCGATGCACCGGCAATGAAACCCAGCACTTCCAGGCCGAAGCGGGTGCTTGGGCCATTCACTTGGATTACTCGGCATTCAACGGCACGGCGTCGCTGCGCATGTTCGAATCCCCCACGGAAACGCACCAAGGCACCCCGCCCAGCGAATCCGAGGGCAACACCACGACCACGGACGAACCCGAGCAAGGCGAGGAATCCCCGCTGCCGCTGGTGGTGGGCTTGGTTGGTCTCGTGGCCGCCGTCGCCCTGCGTCGCCGCTAGAGCGTGTAGTATTCGGCGTCGGGGTGGTGGAACACGATGGCCGACACGCTGGCCTCGGGATCCATCATGTCCCCTTCCGTGAGCTGGACGCCAATCTCCTCTGGCCGCAACAAGCGCCATAGCTTGCGTTGGTCCTCGAGATCGGGGCAAGCGGGGTACCCAAAGGAGTAGCGGCGACCCTCGTACCGAGCCTGCCACATCTCCTTCTTGGTCAGGTCCTCGACGACGCCGAAGTGGGCCCGCATGCGCGCATGCAGGCGCTCCGCAAACGCTTCGGCCGTTTCCAACGCGAGTGCCTGGATGGCGTGGGCTTTCAGGTACTCGCCGTCATCGAGCCAGTGCCTGGCCTGTTCCCGCACGCCGTCGCCGGCGGTGACGCAGAACAAGCCAATGACGTCCATCACGCCCGAGTCCACGGTGCGCAAGTAGTCGCTCAGGCAGCGCCGCGGCGTGGTCGATTGGCGCTTGAAGTGGAACCGTTCCAATTCACGGGACAAGTCGTCCGGGTCGTACACAACCACGTCGTCCCCGTCGGCCTGGGCGGGGAAGTACTGCCAGACGCCGCGTGGGTGCAGCAAGTGGTGCTTCGGCGCGTGCATCAGGAGTTCCTTCCACAAGTCCTGGAGCGCCAACGCCTTGGGGTCCCGCTCGGCAATCAGCTTCTGCGGATCGCCCCGCAGCCCCATGTGCTTGCCATACAGCATCTTCGGGTTGATCCACGGGAACAACTCCCGAGGATCTTCTTCCCAGATTTGCCGCTCGTAGCCTGTCACCGGGGGCACCACTTGGCGCAGGGGCTCGTGGGCTGTGTCGGCGGGCTTGGGCGCGGGCCGCGTCGCGGCGACCTGGGCTTGTTGGGCCCGGTTGGTTTCGTCGAACGCGTCGGGGTCCTTGCGGATGCGGTCGACGATGTCCAAGCCGCCCATGGCGTCCTGGGCATAGGCGACGATGCCGGGGTATTGTGGCGCGATGCGCGTCGCGGTGAACTTCTTGCTCAACGCGGCGCCGCCCACCACAATCGGCGTGGTGATGCCCGCTCGGCGCAGGTCCTCGGCGGTGGTCACCATTTGCTGGGCCGACTTGACAAGCAAGCCGCTGAGGCCAATGATGTCGGGCTGGTGTTCGCGGCACGCCTCGATGAGGCGCTCCGGTGGGACCTTGATGCCGAGGTCGGTGACTTCGTACCCGTTGTTGCTGAAGATGATCTCCACGAGGTTCTTGCCAATGTCGTGGACGTCGCCCTTGACGGTCGCCAACAGCACCTTGCCCTTGACGGCGGTCGTCGTGGCGTCCATGTGGGGCTCGAGGTGGTTGACGGCGGCCTTCATCACTTCCGCCGATTGCAGGACTTCCGCCACGATGAGTTGGTTGTCCCCGAACAACTGGCCCACTTCGGCCATGCCGTCCATGAGGGGCCCGTTGATGATGGACAATGGCTCCTCGCCCCCTTGGAGCAAGGTGTCCAAGTCTTCGATGAGCCATTCCTTGGTGCCCTCGACGACGTACTTGGCCAGGCGCTCGTGGGTGGTGCCCGATGGCTTCTCGCTGCGGTGCTTCTTCGCCTTGATGCCGCGGAAGTGCTCCACCAGTTTCCCCAACGGGTCGTCGCCTTCGTTGTAGAGCAGCGCCCGGCACAGTTGCCGTTCCTTTTCGGGAATCTCCGGGTACCGTTCGATTCCCTGGGTGTTGACGATGGCGTACGTCAAACCGGCCTGGACGCAGTCGTACAGGAACACCGAATTCAGGACCTCGCGCCCGGATTCGGGCAGACCGAAGCTGACGTTGCTGATGCCCAAGATGGTGCTGCACTCCGGGAAAGCTTGGGCGATGCGGCGCACGCCTTCCACCGTCTCTTTGGCGGAGCCCACGTAGTTTTCGTCGCCCGTGCCGCACGGGAAGACCAGTGGATCGAAGACAATGTCCTGGGCTGGGATGCCGTACTTGGTGGTGAGCAACGCATGGGATCGTCGGGCAATCTCCAGCTTCCGTTCGGCGGTGACCGCCATGCCGTGCTCGGGGTCCTCGTCGATGGTGCCGACCACCAACGCGGCACCGTAGCGCCGCGCCAAGGGGCAGACCTCGTCGAAGCGGTCCTCGCCATCTTCCAGGTTGATGCTGTTGATGATGGCCTTGCCCTGGGAGTGACGCAACGCGGCTTCGATGGCCGCGGGGTCGGTGGCGTCGATCATCAAGGGCGCCTTGACGAGCCGGTTGAGTCGCGGATAGAATGCGTCGATGTCGGGGACTTCGTCGCGGTCGGGGTGGGTCAGGCAGACGTCCACCACTTGGGCGCCGCGCTTGACTTGGGCGCGGCCAATCTCGGCGGCCTTCTCCCAGTCGCCGGCCTCGACGAGTCGCTTGAACCGGAGGCTTCCGATGACGTTGGTGCGTTCGCCCACCAAGACCGGCCGCGTGTCCGGGTCGATGGGACGGTTCTCGATGCCGGATACCACGCCGCCTCGGGGTGCGTCGGCCCGGCGCGGGGGTCGCCCGTCCACCAGTTGGCGGATGGCTTGCACGTGCTCGGGTGTGGTGCCACAGCAACCGCCCACGAGGTTGATCCAGCCGCTCTCCACGAACGGCTCCAAGTGCCCGGCCAAGATCTCGGGAGTCTCCGGGTAGGTGCCGTCCGCGTCGGGCAGCCCCGCGTTCGGGTAGACACTGATGGCGCAGTCGGCCACTTGAGCCAAGCTG
>JBFKTF010000036.1:0-12751 GCA_041636435.1 Thermoplasmatota archaeon | reverse complement strand
TAAGGGGGCACCCCGAATGCGCTGGGTTCGTCGACGTAGCCATCGACGAGGACGAGCTTCACAGACCTCCCTGGTTGCTTGCAATGTTAGCGGTTGTGGTCTCGGTGGAGCGAGGATGGCCCGCAACAGGGAAATATGGCGAAGTCGAGCTCATGTCGTGGTGTCGGGACGGGCCTTCTGGTTCACTGCCATGGCGGTGTGCCTCTTTGGCATCCTCTTGGCGTGGGCCGGTGCGGCGGCCATGGAGCCGTTTGCGGCATCCCAAGGCGTGCCCCAGGACGGCCGCCTGTTCCGGTGGGCCGGGGCCGCGACGCCCTTCCTGTTGGGTGGAGCCGCTGTCTCGGGCCTGTTGACCTTCGTGAAACTGCCGGAGCGCAAGCGGGACCCCGGCGATCGGTTCGAGGCGCCATCCAAGGACGACGGCTGGGCCTTCCTGGGCTCGTGGCCAGTCCGCATCGCCTTTCTCGTGGTGGCGGCGGTGACGATTGCTTTCGCGTTGACGCGGCTCTAGGCGGCGACGGCGTCGTTCTCGCGGCCAGGGTAGCGGCCGTGGTGGGCCACTTCGCCCAACGCGCTCAGCACGTGCTGGGCGGTGTCATCGGGCGTGGAGGCGGTGATGACGGTGGCGCTGACCTTGCGGGCGGCTTCGGCGTGCTCGATGGCGCGGCGGTGGGCCTGCTCGAAGCGGCCCATGTCGCTGGGGGCGACGAGGATCAATTGGTCCAGCAGCTCACGCTCGGCACCGTAGCGGGCGCCCAGGGCGCTGCGCTCGATGTGCATGGCGTGGGCGTGCTTGTCCTTGCCGGGGGCGTCCAGGCCAGCGGCGTGGACCAGGACCTCGCGCTCGGCGAGGACGGGCTCGATGCTGCCAGGGGTCGCGACGTGGCCGGGATGCCACTGGGCTGCGGGGAACTTGTCCTGCAGGCTGGCGTCGCCGCCGAAGATGCGGACCTGGTGTCCGTTGTCCAGGAGAGCTTGCACGATGGCGGCACCAAACGGGTTGTCGGCGCCGGTCACGACGGTCCTCATCGAAGGCGGCGAAGCCGGCTGGTCAAAAAGCCGTTGGTCCCGGAGACCCCCTCGTTCAATGCGGGTCACCGCGCACCTTCACTAACCGAGCAACGGGGTTCTGTTTCATGCGCCCGACCGCCCTCTTGCTGGGATTGTTGCTGATTGCCTCCGCTGCGGCCCAACCGGGCCCCGCGCCGGGCCACGGTTCCGCCAGCGAATACGCCATCCATTACGTCGAGGCGCAAGTGCAGGAGGCAAGCGATGACCCGGTGGGCTACGTCGAGGACCACGCCAGCCAGCAAGCCGCCGAGGAGGAAGTGGCCCATGCGGCGTACATGGGGTGCTGGGCCGCCGACGACGTGGGCGTGGAGCACGAGGCCTGCGACCCATACTACACGCCCCGTGGCCGGGCCGACCCGGAGCAACCCGCGGAGCCGATGCCGGAGCCACCGACCCCGGCCAACGACACCTTGCACGCGACCGAGGACTTCGTGGAGGAGGCGCACACCATCGCCGAGGACGTGCTGGCGGACCCCACCAACCCAGGTCACCTGGAGCGGGCCGCGGCGGCCGTTGCCCGGTTCCTGGAACGCGTGGGCGGCGGCGTGACGGCGGCCGTCGACGACCTCTTGGGCGGCCTGGAGTCGCTGGGTGCCAGCATGTTTGCCGGCATCGCGGGCGTTGGCACCGCGGCCGCCACGGGCCTCGCATCCGGCTTGGGCGCCATCGGCACCGGCATGCAGCAGCTGGGTGCCGCCATCGGCGCGGGGGCCGCAGCCGCCACGTCGGCGTCCCTGGATGGATTGGCGGCCGCCGCCAAGGCCGTGGGCGGCGCGGCGACTTCCTTGGGCGCGACCCTCGCCGATGCGGCCAAGGCCACAGGAGACGGCATCGTGGCCGCCGGCGAAGCGGTCCGGGATGGCATCGTGGCCGCAGCCCAAAGCATCGCCGACACCGTGGGGGGTTGGTTCGGCGCCGATGCCGAGCCCGCACAGGCCCTGCCCGAACTGGGTGCCCCCGCACCCCAGGAGGCGTTGGACGACGTGACGGGGCTGCTCGACCGCCTCTGAGTGGCACGACGTTTCAGTTGTGTGACAATAGAGTTCAAATAGGCAGAATCGGCTCGACGCTTGTGTTGCAAAGGAGCATGGTGCGTGGCCTTGTCCTCGTCACCCTGATGCTTGCATTCGTCGGCCAGGTCCAAGCGGGCATCGACGGCCTACCCGAACCCGTGCAGGATGTCCTGCCCGAAGTCGACCCCGACGGCGCCATCGCCGCGGTCGAGGCCATCGCCGAGCAGACCCAAGACCGAGCCGCCAACACGGCCGCCGAGGCCGAAGGCCGCGTCTGGACCCTGAAGTCGGACTTGGACGACCTCGTCCAGCCAGTGCACGACCAGATCCATTCCGTGCGCCAGCAAGTCGACGACCTCGTGGCGCCCAGCGAGGCCCCCGAGGAAGCCCCCGCGCAACCGGAGGCCGCTCCGGCGACCCAGGCGACCGTCCAGGTCGACAAGTCCCTGTACGGCCCCGTCCTCCTGCTCACCACCGGTGCCGCCGGCCTGGGTGCCCTGCTGTGGTTCCTTGGCCAGACCGCCACCGTCGGCGCCGGCGCCGCCGGCACCGCGGCCGCCAACGATGGCCGCCGCTTCCTGCCCTACGCCAGCCCGCTCTTCACGCGCTTCGAGAAGGACACCGTCTTGGGCCACCCCAAGCGCGAAGCCCTGTACGGCTCCATCGTCGGCAAGCCCGGCGTCACCCTGCAGGACCTGTGCGAAGAAAGCGGCCTGAGCCGCACGGCGGTCACCCACCACCTGCGCCTCCTGGAGCAGCAGCACCTCATCGTCTCCAAGCGCGTCGGCCGCAGCCGCCACTTCTTCGAGAACGGCGGCCGCTACGGGCGCGACCAGAAGGAAGCCTACGCGGTGCTGCACAACGACCGCACCAAGGAAATCGCCGACTACATCAAGGAGCACCCCGGCGCCATCCAGAAGGACCTGTGCTCCAAGTTCGACATCCAGGCCAGCGTCGCCCACTGGCACGTCAAGCGCCTGCTGGACGCCAAGCTGGTGGAGTCGATCCGCGAAGGCCGCACGGTCTCCTACTTCCCGTCCGCGGACGTCGCGGCTCCGGCGTACGCCTAGTCACTCTTCGCTGTCGCCAAAGCGACGCAAGGTGCCCGTGCGATGGTCCAATTCCCAGCCCGTGGGCCGCCAGGCTCCGTCCTCTCGGCGCCCGGGTAGCAGCCGGTCCACGCCTCGGTAGACGCTGGCGGCCGTGCCCTCGATCACTCGCTGTTCGGCGGAGAGCAGGCTTTCGGCGATGCGGGCCAACCGGCCGGCGATGATGCGTCCCGTGGGGCTGACCGTGCGTTCGTCCCGGAGGCTCCGGAAGATGCGCCACAGCGCCTGCACGAGGTAGACGGCCATGCCGACGCCGATGCCGAAGATGACGTAGCCCAAGCGTTGGTTGAGCAGGAAGGCGATGCCGAGGCCCGTCTGCGTGTTGTAGTGCAGGAACGCGTGCTGGATGATGGCGAAGCTGGCCGACATCAGGATGAGCAACCACGGCGTCGCGTTGCCGCGACCCATCAGAAACCGGGTGCGTTGCAGCGTGGTGTAGGAGACGTAGAACCAGGTCCCAATCAGGACCAGGTAGGCGAGCACGCTGGGGAAGATGCCTGGCTCGTTGCGGACGGTGCGGATGACGTCGATGAGCGCCGCCATGCTGCTGGTGCCCGCGACGATGAGGTGCAGTTCCTTCAGCACGGGGCCTTCTGGAATGGGGTTGAAGGCGCGCACGAACCACCAGCCGCCCAGGATGACGGAGTGGACGATGGCGACGATCCACAGGGTGCGCAGGAACGGCATGCCGGTCCAGGAGAGAGCCGGCAGTCCCCACGCCAGGGCCAGCACGGCCAACGTGGGCACGAAGCGCCACAGCGGGTGCCGGAAGTGGCTCAGGCGTTGGATGTCATACATCATCTCTTCGAGGATGAACACGGCGTTGAAGCCGGCCAACGCAAAGACGAGCAGACTGCTCAGGAGGGCGATGACGAAGAAGTCCTCCAGCCCGAAGGCGCTGGGCGTCCAGGCCGTGATGCCGTAGATGACCAACGTCATGGCGCCGGCGACGGCGAAGGCGCGATTGCCCATGCGCAGCCAATGGCCAATGGCGGCGAGGAAGAAGAAGAGGGAGAACAGCGGCGTCGTGCGCTGCAAGACATCCGCCGTGGCCGGCAACAGAATGGGCAGCACGGCCGTGGCGGCCAGGGCGGCAAGGCTGGCCAGCACCCAGGGTCGCTGGCCAGGCCCGGTGGCCATCTCAGTACGTGTAGAACCCGCGTCCGGTCTTGCGTCCCAAGTGGCCAGCCTGCACCATCTTGCGCAGAAGAGGCGCCGCCCGGTACTTGGGGTCGCCGAATCCTTCGTAGAGCACATCCAGGATGGCCAGGAGGGTGTCCAGGCCCACAAAGTCGGCCAGGGTCAGGGGACCCATGGGGTGGTTCATGCCGAGCTTCATGATGGCGTCGATGTCCTCCTTGGTGCCCACACCTTCTTGCAGGCAGAAGATCGCCTCGTTGAGCATGGGGCAGAGGATGTGGTTGCTGACGAAACCGGGGTAGTCCTCGCAGGAGTGGCATTGCTTGCCCATCTTGGCGCCGACGTCCAGGATGGTCTGGAGGGTCTCGTCGCTGGTGTCGTGGCCCTTGATGACCTCGATGAGCTTCATGATCGGCACGGGATTCATGAAGTGCATGCCGATGAACTGGCTCGGGCGGCTGGTGGCCGCAGCGAGCTTCGTGATGGGGATGCTGCTGGTGTTGCTGGCAAAGATCGTCTCGGGCTTGCAGATGCCGTCCAGGGCTTGCCAGAGCTTGGTCTTGATGTCGAGGTTCTCGATGATGGCCTCGATGACCAGGTCGCAGTCGGCCAGGGCCCCGTTGTCGGTGCTGGTGCTGAGGCGCGCCAGGGTGGCGTCGGCGTCGGCTTGGCTGATTTTCTCCTTCTCGACGAATTTGCCAATCGACTGTTGGATGCTGGCCAGGCCACGGTCGACGAAGTCTTGCTGGATGTCCACCATGACGACCTCGTAGCCGGCGGTGGCGGCCACTTGCGCGATGCCGTTGCCCATCTGTCCGGCGCCCACGACGCCGATCTTGGAGACCATGGCGGCGGCGAGCCGGGGACGCTTCATCACGTTGCCGACGCCCGAATGGGGCCTTGGGCTCCGTCATTGCGCCTAAACCCTCTGGTGTCGCCCCACAAGTGATGGAGCTCCTGCAGCGCAAGGCCACGCAGGTCGCCATCGTGGCGGTCGCGTACTATGGCGCAGCGCATGCCGGGTTGCTGTTGTCCCTCCCCGAGACGAATGTCTCTCCCGTGTGGCCCGCCACGGGCATCGCATTGGCGGCCGTCGTCATCGTGGGGCCCTGGGCTGCACTGGGCGTGTTCATCGGAGAAATCGTGGCCAACACGCAGGTCTTCGTCCAAAACGGCGTCATGCCCCTGGCCGGTGCATTGGCGGTGAGCGCCAGCTTCGCGTTGGGCAATGCATTGGAGGCCCTGCTGGGCGGGTTCCTGTACAAGCGCTGGGTCGGCGAGCAGGCGCCCGCCCAAAGCGCGCACGGCGCCTTTGGCCTGGCCCGGGTCGCCATGGCGATGTCGGTGGTGAGCGCATTGTTTGGCATCTCCAGCCTGATTGCAGGCGGCTTGCTGCCCTGGACGGCCGCACCGAATGTGGCGCCCACGTGGTGGCTGGGGAATGTCAGCGGGGTGGCCCTGGTGACGCCGGTCATCCTGGGCGCACATCGTGGGCATCCATTGTTTTCGGGCATGCAACGGGCGGAGCGCAACGCGCTGGTCGCGTTGGCGGCCCTCTTGCCCATGGTCATCTATTTGCCCGTGGAGTGGTTCTCGGCGGCCCGGGAACCACTGTTCCTTCTGGTGCTCGTGTTGTGGGCCGTGTTTCGTGCCCCACCGACGGGCGCCACGAGCCTGATGATGCTGGTCGCGTTCCCGGTGTTTGCTGCATTGGCGGCGGGTGCAGCCCTCAACGTGGACCTCGGCGACGCGGCCGCGGTGCTGCAATTGAGTGGCTTGGTGGCGGCGCTGTCGTTCCTTGTCGTGCTGGCGGTCGGCACCATCAACGACCACCGCGAGACCCTGCGGATCCAGGACTCGATGACGAGGAACCTGACCAGCCAAGTGGCGAAGCAAAGCAGCGTGATCGAAGCGACCAACCAGCGCCTGCGCGCGGTCTTCGACCACGCCCACGACGCCATCCTGACCGTCGACGACAAGGGATTCATCGTGGAGGCGAACCCCGCGGCGCGGGACCTTCTTGGCGCGCCCAAAGGCCTCACCGGACGGGCGTTGAGCGCCTGCATCCCCGGCGTGCGCTTGGAGCACATGCAAGGAGATGCATGCATGGAGGTTGACCTGCCCCGCCCGGACGGGGACTTGCCAGTGGATGTGGCGTGGACGACCTGGAGCATCGAGGGTCGAACGCATCACACGGCGTTCATCCGCGACATCTCGGCGCGGCGTCGGGCGGAAGCGGAGCGCCAAGCCTCCATGCGGCACCAGGCCGAGGTGGAGCACCTGAAGTCGCGGGAACATTTCCGCACGGAGTTCATCAACCAAGCCGCGCACGAATTGCGCACGCCCTTGACGCCCCTCATGTTGCAAGCCAGCGTGCTGTCGCGGGTGGAATCGAGCTTGTCGCCGGCGGGCAAGCGATCCGTGGCCGCCATGGAGCGCAACCTGAAGCGGCTCAAGCGCATCGTCGACGACTTGCTGGACATCGGACGCTACGAATCGGGGCACATGGACCTGGAGCGCAAGGAACTGGACTTGCGGGCCTTGATTGAGGACGTGGCCGAGTCACGGCGTCCCAGCATGGAGGCAGCCGGCTTGGAGCTGCACGTCGCCTTGGAGGACGTGCGGGTGTTGGGCGACGACGGACGGATCGCCCAGATGCTGCACAACCTGCTCAGCAACGCCGAGAAGTACACGCCGCGCGGCGGGCAAGTCCATGTCCGAGCCAAGCGCGACATGGGCGCCGCACGAATCGAGGTCCAAGACACGGGCATCGGCATCGACCCCAAGGAACTGCCGCGGCTGTTCGAACCGTTCAAGCGGCTCCCCGGCAGCGAGGACAAACCCGGCACGGGCTTGGGCCTGTACGTGTGCCAAGCCATCGCGGAGCTGCATGGCGGGGAACTGACGGCGCACAGCGAAGGCCCCGGCAAGGGCACCACGTTCGTGCTGCGTCTTCCGACGCCCGAAGTGGTGCTCGAAGCCTAGTATTGGTCTTCTTCCCCGGGGCGCGGCACCACGTCCGGCTTGGGAAGTCCTTGCCCGGCGACGAACATCAGCGCCAACACGCCCAGGCCCAGGAGGCCCACGCCAAAGGCTGCTTGACCAACGGACATCAAGGCGATGCCGCCGGCGGCCAAGGCGATGGCGACGGGGAGGCCGGCAATGAGGGTCGCTGCGTCCATGCGGATGCATGGAGCGTGGCCCGGATGAATCTTGGCGTTCAGACGGTGATCGCCATGCTGACGGCGTTGCCGCCACCAAGGCACAGCGTCGCCACGCCCTTGCCACCGCCGCGGGCCTTGAGGGCGTGGGCGAGCGTGATCAGCACGCGGGCGCCGCTGGCGCCGATGGGGTGGCCAAGAGCGACGGCGCCGCCGTGGACGTTGAACTTCTCTTCCGGGACGTGGAGGCCCTTGACGACGGCGCAACTGGCGCTGGCGAAGGCCTCGTTGTGTTCGAAGAGGTCGACGTCATCGATGGTCATGCCGCTGCGTTCGAACATGTTCTTGACGGAGACAATCGGGGCTTCCATGACCCATTCGGGCTTGGTGCCGCTCGCGTCGTACGCGTCGATGCTGGCCAAGATGTCCAGGCCGTGTTCCTCCGCGTACGCGCGGCTGGTCACGACCACGGCGGCGGCGCCGTCGCTGAGTTGGCTGGCGTTGGCGGCCGTGACTTGACCGTCCTTGCGGAAGACGGGGCGCATGCCGCCGATGGCGTCGGCGGTGGTGCCGGCGCGGATGCCTTCGTCTTGCTTGACGACGATGGGGTCGCCCTTGCGCTGGGGAATGGTGACGGGCACCACTTCCGCGTCGAACGCTCCGGCTTCCCAGGCGGCGGCGGCCTTGGCGTGGCTGGCGGCGGCGAGGGCGTCGCTGTCTTCGCGGGTGACGTCGTGGCGTTCGGCGACGATTTCGCCGGTCTCGCCCATGTGGAAGTTGTTGTAGTGGTCCCAGAGGCCGTCGTGGATCATGTGGTCCTTCATGTTCCAGTCGCCCATCTTCTGGCCTTGGCGGCTGCCCATCAGCAGATGGGGAGCGTTGCTCATGGATTCCATGCCGCCGGCGACGACGACGTCGCGGTCGCCAGCCTTGATGGCTTGGGCCGCGAGCATGATGGCCTTGAGGGCGCTGCCGCAGACCTTGTTGACGGTGAACGCGGGGACGGTGTCCGGGATGCCGGCACCCAAGGCGGCGGCGCGGGCCGGGTTCTGACCCAGCCCCGCTTGCAGGACGTTGCCCATGATCACTTCCTGGACCGCTTCGGGGGCGACCCCGGCGCGGGCGACCGCTTCCTTGATGGCGATGCTACCGAGTTCGGTGGCCTTCAGGCTGCTCAGGCCACCCAGGTACTTGCCGATGGGCGTGCGGGTCCCAGCGACGATCACGGGGTCGTTCATCAAGCGGGCGACAGGGGGCTCCGTCTTGAATGCGACGCCCCGTGCTACGTGAGCCGATGGACCATCTCAGCGACCCGGTTGGCGTAGCCCCATTCGTTGTCATACCAAGCCAGAATCTTGACCAAGTCGTCTTGGACCATGATGCTGGGCAAGTCGACGATGCTGCTGCGCGGATCGCCCGTGAAGTCGATGCTGACCAACGGGTCGTCCTCGCAGCCCAGGATGCCTTGCAGCGGACCGTCGGCGGCCTCACAGAGAGCATGGGCGACCGTCTCCACGTCGGTGGCGCGCCCGACCCGAACCGTCAGGTCGACGATGCTGACGTCTTGGGTGGGGACGCGCACGGCCATGCCGTCGATGCGCCCCGCCAAGTCGGGCAAGATCTTGCCGATGGCGCGGGCGGCCCCGGTGGCGGTGGGAATCATGCTCAGCATGCTGGCCCGGGCCCGGCGTAGGTCCTTGTGGGGCGCATCGACGATGGCCTGGTCGCCGGTGATGGCGTGGATGGTGGTCATGACGCCGCTTTGGACATCGAAGTGGTCGTGCAGGACTTTGAGTGGCGGCGCCAGCGCGTTGGTGGTGCAACTGGCGTTGCTGACGAGCCGGTGCTGGGGTTGAATCTGGTCGTCGTTGACGCCGCGCACCACCATGATGTCCGCTTCGGCGGAGGGAGCGGTGAGGAGCACACGGGGTGCGCCGGCCTGCAAGTGCTTCTCCATGCCGGCGCGCTTGGTGAAGCGGCCGCTGGCCTCGACGACGATGTCCACGTCCATGGCGCCCCATGGCAGGTCGGCGGGGTCCGCGACTTCCAACACGCGGAGCCGATCGCCATCCAGGACGAGTCCATCGTCGGTGGTCTCCACGCTGCCCGGGAAGCGACCGTGCACGGAGTCGTACTTGAACAGGTGGGCCAGCGTGGCGTTGGGTGTGAGGTCGTTGACGGCCACGAGGTCCACGGGAGACTCCATGTCCAACAGGATGCGCGTGACGAGGCGCCCGATGCGCCCGAACCCGTTGATGGCGACCCGGGGGCCTTCGCCGTCCATCAGGCCCTCCGAGGCAGGACGATGGTGAACGTGGCCCCCTTGCCGGGTCCTGGGCTCTCGGCGAGGATGTGCCCGCCATGGGCTTGGGCGGCGACTTTGGCGACATACAGTCCCAGCCCCCATCCGACGTCGATGTCCTGCCGGTCGTGGCCTTGGTGGAATGGCTCGAACCAGGCTGGGTCCACGTCGCCTGCCCAGCCTTCGCCGTTGTCGTGCACCATGATTTGGATGGATTCGCCGTCGTCGGCGGAGACCCACACCGTGTCGTCTCCTGCGTGGGCCAGCGCGTTGGCAATCAATGCCGCGAGGCCCTCCTGCAACAGCGGCGCATTGCACTCCAGCACGACGTCGCCGACTTCGACCACCACGCCGACGTCGCTTGGCCGCCTTGCCACGGCCACGGCACGATCCACGATGTCCTGGAGTCGGGCCTCCTGCGGTGCATGGGCCGTCATGGCCTCGATTTCCGAGACCCGCAACACGCCTTGCACGAGGTCGGCCAAACGCTCCACGTTGCGTTCAATGCGGCCCACCTCGACGTCCCCGTGGAACTTGGCGAGACGCTGGACTTCGAGGCGGATGGGAGTCAAGGGAGTCACCAATTGGTGCGCGGCGTGGTTGAGGAATTGTGTGTGCAGGGCGACGAGTCGCTCTTGCAGCTTGCGGGCCTCTTCTTCCCGGATGCGGGCCGCGTGCTCCCTGGCGGCGCGTTTGCGGTCCGTGATGTCGAAGAAGACGGCAATGGAGTGGCTGATGCGGCCCTCATCGTCATGGACGGGCGTGGCAATGGCCTCAATGGGCACGCGACGGCCGTTGCGGACCAGTTCCACGTCGTCGACGGAACTGGTCTCGCCTCCCAGGGCGCGCACGATGGGCATGCGTTCCGGAGGGTAGGGCTCGTCCGTGCCGGCGATGACGCTGGGGTACACAATCGACAGTTCGGCCTTCCCGGCGACGGGAATGACGCCGCGACCCAGCAAATCCAAGGCGGCGTCGTTGGCGTAGTGGGGCGTGCCTTCGGCGGTGAGGACGAACGTGGCCACGGGCAAGCGGTCCAGGAAGCGGAAGCGTTCCGCGGCGCGGATGCGTTCCCGTTCCAGGAGGCGATGCACGAAGACGGCGCTGACGCCGATGGCGGCCAGGCTTGCTGCGATGCCGCGGGCAAAGTGGAGCCGGGCCAACGAGGTGGCGCCCGCATCGGCGAACATCGTCAGCTCGATGACCACGAAGATGGCCAGGACGGTCACGGCACCCAGCGTGGCCCACGATGCCGCACTGACCCAGGTCATCCGTCCCTGCACAACCACACCAACTCCGACCGGCGTTAAAGACAAGCAGGCAGCCGGGGGCGGCGGTCAAAAGGTGCTCAAGCCCGCGCTTCCACGACGCGCCAGCCAGACCCGAGCGCTTGGCCGCCGTAGCCCGGGAGCCAACGGAAGCGGAAGCCGGCCGCCACCAGGGCCGCTTCGACCTCTGCTTGGCTCCAGAGCCGCAGGTGGTGGACGTCGCGCACGGTGCCCTGGGGCGTGGTGCTGCGGATGTCCCGCACGAGGGTCGGGCCGTCTTCGTGGGCAGCGGCTTCGACACTCCAGCCATTGCCGTCGACGGCGACATGGGTGGGTGGGTCGGCGCGCCCAGGCATGGCGACGTCGAAGAGCCACAATCCGCCGGGCGGGAGGGCGGCGTGGACGCGCCGCATCAGGGCCTCCAGGCCATCGCCGGCGGCGGGGTCGAAGAGGTAGTTGACGACCTCCCCGCAGGCCACGACGGCGTCGTGGGGTGGGATGTCGATGCCGTGGATGCTGCCCTGCACGAAGGTGCCCTGGGGGACCTTGGCTTGGGCCATCTCCACGAACTCCTGGCTCATGTCGATGCCCCAGACCTGGGCATGAGGCAGGGCGGCGGCCAGGTCCCCTGCGCCACAGCCCAAGTCGGCGATGCGCTTGGCTGCGGGGGCGTGCATGCGGACGTGGCGCGCCGCGTCCTTGGCCAGTTGCGTGAAGCCGGCGGCGTGGATGTTGGCCAGTTGGGGGCTGTAGCCCATCAACTGCGGGGCATGCCGAGGTTGCGCGCGATGACCATGCGCTGGACCTCGCTGCTGCCTTCGCCAATCTCGCAGAGCTTGACGTCGCGGAACATGCGCTCGACGGGGTAGTCCTTGGTGTACCCGTTGCCACCGTGAATCTGGATGGCTTGGGTGGTGGCCCACATGCCGATCTCGCTGGCGTAGAGCTTGCCCATGCTGGCTTCTTGCGTGAATGGCTTGCCTTGGTCCTTCAGGACGGCGGCGCGTTGCAGCAGGAGGCGGGCGGCGTCGATTTGGGTTGCCATGTCGGCCAGCTTCCACTGGATCGCCTGGTTCGCCCCAATCGGCTTGCCAAATTGCTTGCGTTCCATGGCGTATTCGAGGCTGGCGTCGTAGGCGCCTTGGGCCAGGCCCAGGGCCAGGCTGCCGATGGCGATGCGGCCTGCGTCGAGGGTCTGCATGGTGCCCGTGAAGCCCTTGCCCATGCCGGCTTCGCCGCCGATGACGCGGTCGTCGGGGAGCCACAAGTCTTCGAAGTAGATCTGGCTCGTGATGCTGCCGCGCATCCCCAGCTTGTCTTCCTTGTTGCCCAGGTTGAGGCCCTTTTCGCCGGCTTCACCAATGAACGCCGTGATGCCCTTGGCGCCCTTGGAGGGGTCGGTCTTGGCCATGATGGTGAAAGTCTTGGCGATGTGGCCGTTGGTGATGAATTGCTTCTGGCCGTTGATGAGCCAGCCATCGCCTTCGCGCACGGCGGTGGTTTGCAGGCCGGCGGCGTCGCTGCCGGCGCTGGGCTCGGTCAAGCACCAGGCACCCCAGGCTTGGCCACTGGCCATGGGGGTGACGTACTTCTCCTTCTGTTCGGGGGTGCCTTGTCCGAGGATGTGGCCGTAGCCCAGGCCGTTCTGGGCGGCGAGGCTCAAGGCCAGGCTGCCACTGACGCGGGC
>JBFKTF010000035.1:0-12774 GCA_041636435.1 Thermoplasmatota archaeon | reverse complement strand
ACGGGGTTGCCCTTCGTCATGACGCCACCCACGAGGCTGCCGCCGACGGCTTGGATGACCGCGGCGTGGTAGAACAGGTCGTTGAAGAGCTGCACATCGAAGGGCGCCAGCGTGATGCCTCCCACCGATTGGGGTGCGCCTCCTGAGTCGCCGGTGGCCGCATCGACGGCTTCCTTGAATGCCGGCAAGAATTGCGCCGACAGGATCAGCACGACGGCGATGAAGACGAAGAACGCGATGAAGACCACGACGCTGTACATCTTCATCTGCTCGTTGCGCTCCGAGACAATCTGTTTGATTTCGCGGGCATCGTCGCTGGCGGCCGTGAGGATGTCCACCACGTTGCCACCGGCCCGTTGCGCCTCCACGACGAGGGCCACGGTGCGGTCAATCAGGGGCGTGCGGGCGCGCTCAGCAAAGCGCTCCAGGGACACACCGAACTCGACCCCCCATTCCACTTGGGCGGCCATCTTCTGAATCTCGGGTGTCAGCGCTCCGTAGGTGCCGCGGCTGGCGGTCACCAGGGCGCGGGGCAGCGTCATGCCCGCGCGGGCTGACTCGGCGATGTCGCGCAAGAAGTCCGGGAACTTCTCATCGATGGCTTCGATGCGTTTCAGTTCCTGGTTGTAGAAGTACCCGAACGGACCCGCACCGAAGACGACACCCGCCAAGAGAATGTCCATGGCGTACGTGGTGGGGATGCCGAGCATGCTGACGCGGCTCTTTTCGACCACCTCAATCAGCTCGCCTTTGCGTTCCCGCTCCACGGTCTCGCTCACTTCCTCGGACGTGACGAACAAGGCCACGGCCGCAATGATGAACACGGCGGAAACGAGGCCGGTGACGGCGTAGATGCCCATGCGGGCAATCTCCTGGGCAGAACGGCGCTTCTGGCCCACGAGGCGGCTCAGGTCGTCCTCGCCGTAGTCCCGGGGCGCGATGTTGCGTCCTTGGAAGAAGCGCAGCAGCACGAGGCCCAGGATGATGACGGCGATGCCGGCGTAGAAAATGAGGGCGGCCACGCCGATGCGGGTGTTGTTGATGGCGAGGTTGCCTGTGAGGCTGGCCGCCGCGAAGGCCATGGAGGCCGCCACGAAGCCCGCCGCCGCCAAGTACGTGCGAAGGGCGCGGCGTTGCAGCTCGACCTTCATCTCCTCGTTGGCACGGCGACTGGTCTCCACCGCCGCCATGAACAGCGAGTACACGCTTGGGAGGCGCAACCGCACGCGCATCGCCAAGAACTCCAGGCCCACGCCGACGGTGACGACGTAGATGGCTTGGCGGATGGCGATGTCCGCCATGAATCCGGCCGATTGGGGCAGGCCGGTGGCGAGCAGGACACCCAGCAGCATGAACAACCCGGCCATCGGCGTCAGGATGTTGGCCATCAGCACCGCCTTGTTGGACGGCTTGTAGCTGCTGATGTTGTAGATGCGGACCACGAACGCCATCACCTGCACGAGCAGGATGATGACGGTGAACAGAACGAACTGCGACGCAAACGCCGCGCCGGCTTGCCCGGCATCGAAGGCGCCGATGAACGTCAGCAGGGCCAGGATCTCCACGACGAGGATGAATCCCACCGTGAACAGGGCGAGGATGCTGACCACCGTCAGTTGCAGGTCGGCCTTCCACTTCTCCAGAATTTTGACGCCGCTGGAGCCACGCAAGGCACGCCAATTGATGGCGTTGAATGCAAAGCCGGCACCACCCAAGATGACCGCGACGAGGGTCAAGACCATCGTCTGTTGGGCGATGCTGAGGGCGAATCCGATGCCCAGGCTGGGACCGATGCGGCCAATCAGGACCAACAGCAGCAAGGCGACGGTCAGGCCGACGGCGACATCCAGCAGGAGCTTGAGACGGAAATCCAGCGGCGTCGCTTCGGCGTCGCCACGGCGCAGCCGGTCGTCGAGTTGCACGCTGTGGACGACGCCGCCTTCGGTGCTGGCACGGGCCCGTTCGGCGGCCTTGTGGCGCTTCTTCTCGGCCTTGACCATCCTCTTGTGTGCCTTCTCGCGGGCACGCAATTCGGCCTTCGTCGGCTCGGGTTCGTCCAAGACCTCCACGTCGGCTTCTGAGGCGTCGGCCTCGTCGGGCGCGTCCGCGATTGGTTCTTGCTCCACGTCGTCGACCACGTCACACCTCCGGAATCATGCTGAGCAGTCCGAACATGAAGCCCACGTTGATGACCGGGAGCAAGAGGTAGGTGATCATCTGCAGTTGGCTCGGGTCGCCGCCGGACATGAGCGCCATGATGGCGACCATCACAATCAGGAACAGGGGCCCGGCCACGGCGGCGGTGACATAGGTCTCCGCCATGAGGCCCATGGTCTCGATGAACGCCTTTTGCTCCACGCGGTTCTCCCACTGGTAGCGGCTGGCTTTCTGCTTGAAGTAGCCCGTCAAGTCGCCACCACTCGTGATGGTGGTGATGGCGCCTTGGAGCATTTCTTGGAACTTGACGGAGGGACTGCGGTCGATGGCGCGGCGCAGGGCCGTGACGATGTCGATGCCGTGGACGTGCATGTCCTTGAACATCATGCCGGCCTCCTTGGCGACCTCACCGTAGATGTCCTGGCGGCTCAAGCTACGGAAAATCTCGGCGGGCAGCACGCCGGCGCTGGCCATCGCCGCGACGTAGTTGACGGCGTAGGGCAAACGCATCTCGATGTCCTTGCCGCGTTTCTTGGCGTTGCTCTGGGGCGTGGCCGAGAGGGCAATGTAGCCAATGTAGCCGAACATCGGCGGGAGGAAGAAGATGAGCAAGTACGTGGCCGGCGGCAACCCGAGGCGCATCACCAGCAACGCGATGATGGGCGTGGCCAGCACGAAGGTGGCGACGCCGGTGACGGCGCCCATCATCATGCTGTACGCGATGTAGGCATCCCCACGGATGGGCATCTGTGCCTTGCGCAGCCAATCGCCGACCTTCTGCGCGGTGGGGGTGGCCGCGGCGCGCGGACCAAACAGCTTGTAGGCCAGGCGTTGGGATGGTGTCAATCCCATCCTTCGCCGGCCTCCACCTTCGCCATGACGGCGGGCTTGTTCTTGTAGAACTTCTTGATGATCTGCGTCGTCTTGACGTAGTCCCGTTCGTCGATGTCCACCAAGTGGTTGATCAGGCGGACGCGGTCCTCCATCTCGTCGCGGATCTCGTTGACCGACTTGCCACCCTCATGGGCCAGGCGCTCCAAGGCATAGCTGACACCGGAGTACTCGAACGTGTCGTTGCTGGGGTTCCAACGGAACACTTCGTTGGTCAGGATTTCGCGGGTGTGGGGATCCAAGCCGACGATTTCGGTCAGTTGCTTGGTGCGGCGAACGCGCTTGCCACCGACACGGGTCTGGATCTGCACCGCCACCACGTCCAGCGCCTCGAGGAGGCTGCGGGGGATGCTGATGGGATCGGATTCCAAGCGGTGGATGACGGCGTCGACGCTGTCGGCGTGCATGGTGCCGTAGGCGGCGTGGCCCGTGGCCATGGCCTGGAACAGCGAGTACGCTTCCTTGCCACGCACCTCACCAACGACGATGTATTCGGGGCGTTGACGCAAGGCGTTCTTGAGAAGCTGGAACATGTCGATTTCACCCGCTTGGCGGCCGTGGGCATCGCGGGGCCCGAAGCCGTCGCGCGTGATGCCGGCAATCCAGTTGGGCTCGGGCACACGCAGTTCGCGGGTGTCCTCGATGGTGATGACCTTGTTGTCCGGTGGGATGAACGTCATCAATGCGTTGATGGCCGTCGTCTTGCCCGACGCCGTACCGCCAGCGTAGATGCCGCTCATGTGGCCCTCGATGACCATCCAGAGGTACGCCAACATGCCCGAGCTCATGGTGCCAAAGCGCACCAAGTCCACGGGGCTGAAGGGCGTCTCCTTGAACTTGCGGATGGTGAACGTGGAACCGAAGCTGCTGACCTCCTTGGCCAGCGTCGCTTGCAAGCGGCTGCCGTCCTTCATGGTGGCATCCAGAATCGGCTCCGCGATGCTGACGTGCTTTCCGGAGCGCTGCGCCAAGCGAATGACGAAGGAATCCAGCTCCTCGTGGCCGGCGAACCGGATGGTGGTCGTGATGGCCTCGTACTTGCGGTGGTACACGAAGATTGGGACGTGGGGACCGTCGCAGGAAATGTCCTCGATCATGGGGTCGTCCATGAGGATCTGCAACGGCCCCTCGCCGATGAAGTCCCGCATGACGTAGTACAGCAGGCGTTCCTTGGCTTCGTCGGCGTCGGCGTCCTCGTCGCCCAGGCTGATGCTGTAATCGAAGAGCACCTGTTCGAACTTGCCGCGGATGTATTCCTCCAGCTCGGTCTTGTCCAGGTCCTCGGGTTGCAGGTCCAAGACGTCGACGAGCGTGGTCTCGATGAAGTCCAACAGCAGGCGTTCGTCGCGACTGAGCTTGGGTTCGATGGCGTGGTAGACCGTGTTGTGGGTGCGGTCGTTCTCCACGATTTGCACGTACGCAAACGGCGGCTTGATCTCGAAAATCTCCACTTCGCGGTCGTCCGGGTCCGGGCGGTACGTGAGCCCGTCCTCTTCGGCCCAGTCATGTTCGAGCTTGATGCGCTCCTCGTCGCTGAGGCCCTCCAAGATGGCTTGGCGGCGCTCCATCTCCTTCTCGAAGATGTCTTGGCGGCGCTGTTCCTCAATCTTCAGAGCCTGAGGGCGTTCGCTGGCCGGGGCCGGAAATTGGGGGAGCTTGATTTTCTTGGCATCGACGACCTTGCGGCCGAGTTGCTCCCGCATGACGTCCTGGGCGCGGGTGGGGGCGATGCGCTTGAGGCCGGCACCCTCCGTGATGGGCTTGCCGTCGGCACCAATGCGGACTTGCCGCGTGGTGCCGTCGCCCTTGGACTCCTCGGCGTGCTCCGCATCGTCCATGACGACTTCTTCCGGTTCGTCGACGACGACCTCTTCAGGCTCATCCTCGGTGGACTTGGGACGGCGCGTGGCGGTGGCCCGGGCCGGGGCACGGCCACTGGCGGCCCGTGCCTGGCCAGTGGCCTTGGCGGGCGCGCGCTTGGCGGCCGTCGGCTTGGCCGAGGCCTTGCTGGTCTTGGAGCCGGAAGCGCGGGTGGGCTGCTTGGCCTTGGCGGGCGTCTTCTTTTCGCTGTCAGGAGTCATGGATACAGAAACAGGTAGAAGTCATGGGCACCGCCCGAAGCGGTGGCGAGGTCCACATCGCACTGGATGTTGTCGTCGTCGTCGATGCTGTCGCCGTCGATGGCTTCGATGTAGAACGCCTCGTTGACGACCCACAGTTGCATGGGGCCGCCGATGACGGGGTCTTGGTCGCAGATGTGGAGCGTGGCGCCGCTGTCTGCTGCGAACAACGGGGCGGTGGCGGTGCGGCCGGAGACGACGACCGTGATGTCGTCGTTGTTGAGTTCCACCGTGTACGGCCGACTCTCGATGAATTCGGGCATGTTGACGGCGGCGCGGACGCTGATGTCGGCGTCTTCGAAGGCGGTGGCCATGATGGCGGTGTCCACGACCAAGTCGGCCACTTGTTGGGCGACGGCGCTGGCGGTGGTGGATACGATGCGTTCTTCGGCACTGTCCTTGGCGACGTTGAAGCTGACCAGGCTCAACGTAAGCACCACGCTGAGGATCCCGAAGATGAGGATCTGGCCGACCACTTCGGTGACGGCGTCGTCAGAGGACAGTGTTGATTGTCGCATGGATGAATTCGAATCCGAAGCAATCGGTGCCACAGAAGGGCGGGTCGCCCACGCCGTTCAGGCTGGTCTGGGACGTGTATTCGAGGCTCTTTCGATCCTGGCCGCCATCGCACGTGTATCCCGCGGCTTCGGCCCAGGCGGCGTTGCGATCCAGGTCGCTTTGGCGCAGCATGATGGTGTTGCACCAGGCCTGGGCTTGGCCACCTTCCCAATCGAATCGGACCAGGGTTGTGTCGGTCTCGCTGACGCGCAGGTGGTTGCCGGTGAGTTGCAGGAACAACGATGGAGTTGCTGGGCCGCTTTCGGCCGTGGGCGTGCCCGAAAGGACGGGGACGCGGACGACGAAGTCGTCGGTGCCAAACGCCTGTTCCGCCAGGGCTGGTTCTTCTTCGAGGTAGATGGTGCCGGCGGTTTCCGTGAAGACGGCGCCCATCTCGAACCACAGGCGGCGTTCGGTGCCGCCGATGAGTTCCCATTCGAGGGCGTCGGAGTCCATGAGCCATGCCTGGGCGTAGCTGTCGGTGCCGGCGGCGTTGCCCAGTTCGAACATCCAGTTGCCCTGGGTGAAGTCGACGCCGCCGACCTCCACATCGGAGTCCACGGCGCTGCCCAGGGGCGAGGGCACGGTGGTGGCCGTGATGGTTTGCTCGAAGGTGTTGGGGCCGCTGACCTGGTAGACGCGGAAGCAGGGGTCGCCGCAGCTGCCCACGTCGTCGATGTTGATCGAGGCACCGCAGTTGGTGAAGGAGACCGTGATGCGGTCGTTGTTGGCACCCACACCCCAGTCCTTGACGTGCATGTCGCAGTCCGTCTGCGTTGGGTGGTGGTTGGACGTGATCTGGTAGCGGGTCCCCGCCTCCAACGCCAAGGTGCCTTGGTCGATGGTGAGCCGCGGCACGCGGCTGCTGTCGGTGATGCTGAGAATCAGGGTGTCGCGGCGGACCTCACGGAACTCGCCCAGCATGGCGGCTTGGGCGCCGCGTTCTTGCAGCTCCTGCAACGCGGGCGCACCCCACACCACGACGCCCGTGATGCCCAGGACGGTGATACCGAGGATGATGATGCTGCCGATGACGGGGGTGACGGCGTCGTCGCGGGCATCGAGCGCGGCGTGTCGCCGCCCATTGCGCATCCCTTGATTCTTGGACGTCCTGGTCAAAATACTCTCCGCGTGCTCTCCATGAATAGACCCTTGGCCGTCTCCTTGAACAGAAGAAAACGTGCGGAGTCCGGCACGCCACGCATTTTTGTCACCTTCAAAAAAGGATACAGCCCGAAGCCCTGGCGGTCGAAGCCCAGTTCTAGGATCCCGTCGGCCCACAGTTTCAGGCGCGCCAGCTCGGCTTCGTCGTGCAACCCCGCCACCGCGGTGACCAGAGCAATCTGCCCCGACGAGCGGACCTGGTCCTTGAGGACCTTCAGGCCGGCGAAGGCCTTGTCCCAGCCGATGTCGTCGCGGTATGCGGAGAAGTTGTCCAGGACGTAGCGGCTGTCCTTGGGTGCCGCCGGCAATTTCCCGGTGCTGCTGCGCTTGTACTCTTGGACCTTGACGTCGTCCGCCTTCGGGGCAACCCGCTGCAGGCCGCCATGGATTTCGTCTGGATCCACGTCCGTCGTGACGAACAGGCAGGGCCCGTCACCACTGGCAAAATGGTAGGTGAAGAGCTCCTGGGCATTCATGGGCTCACTGATGAGCACATGCACGGTCCCAGGGGGCACACCGCCGCCAAGCTGAGCGTCGAGCCCAGCCAGGCCTGTGGTCAAGCGTTGTGCCATGCGTGGCCGACCGCTCTGGGCCTTGTATATCCTTTCTTATGCGGCCAGGAGGGAGAACCTCACCTCAGCATGGCCCACAACACGATGTTGCCAAGCCATGCGGCGACCACCGCCCCCAGGGTCAAGGGCACCATGAAGGGAATCTTGGGCGTGGTCCAGACCGTCTCGACGCCGGCGGCACGCAGGCGGCTGTAGGTGGTGCGCAGGTCGTCCGTGGGCCGGTGCCAGAAGCGCCAGCGCAACCGCTCGCCTTCGACCACTTGCATGGGCCAGACGTGGCGGGCTTCGGCTTGCGCGATGGGGGTCTTGGTCCCGAGGAGCATGGCGGGCATGGCGACGTGGCCACGGGCGAGGTTGGTGGCGACGAAGGCGATGGGCATCAGGAGGGCCACGAGGGCCGCGTTGACCAGCAAGTCCAGGGCCGGCACGGTTTGGGCCATCAGCAGGTCGGGGGCGCCAGGCCACAGCCACGCCAGCACCATGAGGCCCTTGGCGTCGGCGCCGCCAAAGGAGCCGATGTACCACATGGCGTACAGGAGGGCCGTCATCACGGCGGCACCCGCCAGCAGGATCCCATCCCATTCGCCGGTGCGGAACCGCTCGACCCACAGGACCGCGGCGACGACAATCCAGGGCATCCAGAATCGGTTCGGGACGCGCCGCGTCTGCAGGTCGCTGATGGAAGCGCCCGTGAGCATGAGGATGGCCAGGATGGCGTCGATGGCCACGGCGGGGATGCGCCGCGGCGGCTCCTCACCGTTTCGGTCGGCTACGGCGTGTCCAGGCGGGCCCGCAAGTCGGCCGCGAAGGCGTCGTTGCGGTCGGCGCTGGGCGTGTAGAGCAAGTCGCGAATGAACGCCTTGTCGGCGTCGCGGTCGGGCGACTCTGCCCACCGCAGCAAGTCGGGGCGACCGCTGCGCATGACCATGACGCGCTCGGCCAGTTCGGCGTGCAGTCCCTCGTAGCGGAACGCCTTGGGCTTGACGAGGCCGACGGGCAGGCCGCCGCAGTAGGCCTCGAAGCCGAGGCTGGAGGTGTCGGTCAGGACGCCTCGGACCCCATCCAGGAGGTCGTATGGTGACAAGTCGGCGGGGACGATGGTGACGCCGGGCTCGGCTTCCAGTTCCGCCCGCGCCTGTTTGTCTTGGTCATGGACCAGCGTCAGGGGGTGGTACTTGATGAGCACCGGGACGTGGCGGCTCACGAGGGCGACTTCGTGGGCGAACGGCGCCAGGCTGCTCTGTTGCTGGCCGCCGAGGTACTTGCGGTTGTCCCAGGTGGGCAGCCACAGGACGGGGCCGTCGGGGTCGGCGTCGAAGCTGCCGCGGTCGTTGAGGGCCAGGTGCCCGAATTCGGTGACGTGGGTGTCCTCGAGCATGTCCTCGAGGCGGTCCTTGAACATGGGCCCGTATGCGTTGGCCTGTTGGTAGCGGCCCGGTCGGCGACCCGGCTCGGCCGGGGGCTTGAGAAATGGCGCCGGCAAGCGGAAGGCGCGCAAGATGCGATTGGCGGCGGTGCGGAGGCGGGGGAAGCGGCCCCGTTGCAGGAAGATGGGGTTGAGGGTGTAGCCCTTGTCGCCGAGGCCGTGGAATACCTGCACGTCCCAAGCGCCGCTGACGGGGACACGAGCGTCGGCGCTGACGACAATGGCGGCTTCCTCGGGGTCGTCGACGGCGACGTCGTGAAGACGTTCCCGCAGCGGATCGAGGTGGGCGGCTTCGTGTGGGTGCCGGATGGCGAAGTGGATGCCGTGGCGCAACGGCGCGGCCACGCTCGAAGCCCTACTTGACCAGAGTGGGCAGTTCCCGTGGTGGTTGCCATTGGCTACCGCTTGGTAGGAATTGACTACCAGCAGGGTCTCCCGAAGGAGGCAAAGGGGGAAAGGGAAGAGGAAGGCACGGTGCCGTGGAGCCAAGCGCGCAGCGCCTCGGGCGGGGACCGTAGGCCGCGAAGCGGCCGAGGATTCCCGCCCACGCCGCACGAGGTTTACTCGGCGCAGTATTCCGGCCCCCAAGGTCGTGCAAGCACGACCTCGGAGTCCGCTCGGCCGATGGCCTCGCTCCGCAATACTCCGCGTCGCAGGCCTTCGGCCTACTCCGCGTAGTATTCCGGCGGGTAGGGCTCGGGCTTGAGGCCCTTGCGCTCGCGGATCTCGCGGGTCACCTTGTCTTGGAGGCCCATGTCGAGCATCTCGAAGCCGAGGTTCTCCGTGCTCCAGATGGCGCGGCCACCGGTGGCGCTGCGAATGGCGCCGGCGAAGCCGAACATTTCGGCGACGGGGCACTTGGCCTCGATGGTGGTCGAGTCACCCTCTTGGCTCATGTCCTCGATGGTGCCGCGGCGGCTCTGGAACTCGCGGGTGGCGTTGCCCATGACGTCGTCGGGGACGGTCACGACGGCGCGCTGCATGGGCTCGATCAGGATCGTCTTGGCCGTCAGCATGGCGCCGTTGCTGGCGTTGCGGACCGCGGGGATGACCTGAGCGGGGCCACGGTGGACGGCGTCCTCGTGGAGCTTGGCGTCGTGCAGCTTGAAGAGCACACCCTGGACGGGTTCACCGGCGCGGGGGCCGGCCTTCAGGACTTCCTTCCAGCCTTCCAGGATCAGTTCCATGGTCTCATGGAGGTACTGGATACCCTTGGTGGCGTCGACGAACATGTTGGTGCCCTCGATGCCCTTGACCTTCTTGGCGACGTCCTTGTCCCAGCCGAACTCGTGGCTCATGACCTGCTCGACTTCCTTGGAGTGCTTCTTGGCATCGCTGGGGATGACGTTGTCGTGCAGGGCCTGCACGATGTTCTCCGGGAGGGGCTCGGCGGTGACGTAGAACCGGTTGTGGCGGTTGGGCGACTTGCCCTCGAACGCGGCGGGGCTCTGGCCCTGGACGCATTCGCGGTACACGACGATGGGGTTGGAGCAGATGATCTCCAAGTTGTAGTCGCGCTCGATGCGGTGCTGGATGATCTCCAAGTGGAGTTCGCCCATGCCGCTCATGAGGTTCTCACCGGTCTCTTGGTTGATGGTGAGCTGCAGGCTGGGGTCACCCTTGGCGACGGAGCGCAGGGTGTCGACCAGCTTGGGCAGGTCCTTCATGTGCTTGGCTTCGACCGCCACGGTCACGACGGGGTCGCTGACGTGGACGATGCGCTCGAAGGGATCCATTTCGGGGTCGCCCGTGAGGGTCAGACCGGCCATGGCGTCCTTGAGGCCCGTGACGGCGGCGATGTTGCCGGCGCTGATCTTGTCGACGCTGACGCGGTCGCTGCCGACCATCATGCCGACTTGCTGGACGCGGTTCTTGGTCTTGGTACCGGCGACCCAGAGCTCGTTGCCGCGCTCGAGGGTGCCGCTGAAGAGACGACCCACGGCGATTTCACCGGCGTGGGGGTCGATCATGATCTTGGTGACCATGAAGGTCGCGGGGGCCTTGGTGTCGGCGCTGCACATGGCCTTGCCCATGTCGCTGTCGTGGTCGCCGTGCCAGATGTGGCGGATACGGTAGTCCTGCGCCTGCTTGGGGCTGGGCAGGGAGCGCACCACGGTGTCGAGCACGACGTCCGCGATGGGGCATTCCTTGGCCAGTTGCTTCTCGTCGCCGGCGTTGCACAGCTCAAAGATGCGGGCGAAGCCGATCTTGTGCTCTTGCATGTACGGGACACTCATGCCCCAGTTGTGGTAGGCACTGCCGAACATGACGGTGCCGTCCTCGATGCGGACGCCCCACTTGCCCTTGAATTCCTTGGGCAGGTTGGCGTTGATGAGGCGGTTGACCTTGTTGATGTGCTTGACGAAGCGCTCCTGCATCTGTTCGGGCGTGACCTTCAGCTCGTTGATGAGGCGGTCCACCTTGTTGATGAAGAGCGTCGGCTGGACCTTCTCACGAAGGGCCTGGCGCACCACGGTCTCGGTCTGGGGCATGGGGCCTTCGACAGCGCAGACCAGGATGATGCAGCCGTCGACAGCGCGCATGGCGCGGGTGACGTCGCCACCAAAGTCGACGTGACCGGGGGTGTCGATCAGGTTGATCAGGTAGTCGTTGCCCTTGAACGAGTGCACCATCGAGGCGGAGGCCGAGTTGATGGTGATGCCACGGGCCTGTTCTTCTTCGTCGAAGTCCAGAGCGCGTTGGTCACCCGCCAAGTCAGCGGACATCATGCCGGCGCCGGCCAACAGGTTGTCACTGAAGGTGGTCTTGCCGTGGTCGATGTGCGCCGCGATGGCGATGTTGCGGATGCCGTCGAGATTGTGCATAATCTCGGTGGCTTTCTTGATGTTGTCTTCCTTGCGTCCCATGAGGCTCACCGGTGCCCACGCTGGTGGGGTGACAGGCTCGCGGACCTGTGGTGAGGTAAAAGCGTGATGGAGGGACGTGACGGCGTCGCCTTCTGGTGGAACGGGCCCAATCCAGGCCCGATGCGTGCCGCGACCGGCGTGGCGGCACGGCCTTGACACGGCGTCACGGGGCCACGGTGTGAGCCACCGCGACCACCCAGACCGCGCCCCTCAGCGCCCAATCCAGCGGGGTGCATCCATGCGCCAAGAGGGGGTTGCTGTGGCGCCACGAAGCGATCGAACTCCATGCGAAGTCAGGGGGTTGGCCGCAGGTTGGGGCATATAACCCCCCTCAACAATCGCAGCGGCGCCTTCTGGGGCGTTGCAACATCCACGAGATTTCCGTTGGAACGCACCGCCCGCAGCGAAAAGCTGCATTTCACTTGGAGCCGGCGTTCCACCACGGCTCGAGGATGCCGAGCAGGCGGGACTCGAAGTCCTCGTACACGACGGCCTTCTCGATGACGCCGGTGACGCCAGCGGCCACGGCCTCCTGCACCGAGGGGTCGTCCGGGTAACTGGTGAGCAGATAGCATTCGACGCCGCGATGGCGCAAGGCGTCGGCGTGGCGGGCGAGCAGCGAGGCTCCCCGTTCGCCAGGCATCATGTGGTCGCTGATGACGATGCAGCCCCCGTCCCTGCCAGCATCGTCGAGGGCCTCGTCGGCGTCTTCGGCCGACTTGTATTGGACCAATTCCACGTCCTTGGGCTGATGGTCTCCGACAATCAAGGAGACGATGAGCCGATGATCGGGGTCGTCGTCCACGTGCACGATGCGTTTCAACCGTCGACCCCCGGCAGGTCAATCGTGCATCGGGTGCCCTCGGGACCCGTCACGATATCGAGTCGACCGCCCATTCCAGTGATCATCCTGTGCGCGATCGCCAACCCCATCCCTGCCATTGCACCCGGCGCATTGGCTCGTACCATATAGGGTTCGACCAACATCTCCACGGGGTACGGGATGCCGGGGCCGTCGT
>JBFKTF010000034.1:0-13041 GCA_041636435.1 Thermoplasmatota archaeon | reverse complement strand
AGTGGCTGCCACTTGTTCGAGGAGCCGGAACCGATCCCCGCAGCGTCGAACACAACCACGACCCCCGCGCCTGTGACGGGCAACGGGTCCAGCGCCGACGGTGAACACGCGCCGGCACCGATGCTCTGGCTGGCGCTGGGGGTGGCAGTGGTGTTGGCGCGCCGGACCTAGAGGTCCTTGGTTTCGGCCATCACTTGGTCGACGATCTCGTCGACGGGTCCGACGTAGTTGGCGGGATCCACGTTCTTGTGGATGCCGTCCTCGCCCAGGGCGGCGACGATGGCTTCGTTGCGCAGCAAGGCGTCGCGGTAGTGGATGCCTTCGTGGATGGCGACCATGGCGGCTTCGCGGGCCACTTCGTGGGCGTCTTGGCGGCCCATGCCTTCCTCGGTCAAGGCAATCATGATCGCTTCGGCCATCATGAGGCCCTGGGCGCGTTCCATGTTGCGCTCCATGTTCTCTGGGAACACGCGCAGGTTCTCGAAGACCTCGGCTTGCTTGTGCAGGCAGTGGTCGACGAGGAGGAACATGTGGGGGTGGATGAAGCGCTCAGGAGCCGAGTTGGCCAAGTCGCGCTCGTTCCATTGCACGGCGTTTTCCCAGCTGGGGATGAGCATGCTGCGGGCCAGGCGGGCGAGGCCGCTGACCTGTTCGCTCGTGATGGGGTTCTGCTTGTGGGGCATGGTGGAGGAGCCCACCTGCTTCTTGACGTCGAAGCCCTCGGCGATCTCGCCGATTTCGGTGCGTTGCAGGGTGCGGACTTCGGTGGCGAACTTCTCGAGGCTGGTGGCGATGTTGGCCAAGTGGCTCAGCAGCTCGATGTAGCGGTCGCGTTGGATGATCTGGGTGCTGGCGGTGGCGGGGGCCAGTCCGAGGCGGTCGCAGACCTTCTGCTGGACTTCGATGCCCTTGCCGCGGAAGGCGGCCATGCTGCCGGTGGCGCCGCTCATCATGCCGATTTCGATGCGCTTGCGGACCTCCTGCATGCGCTCCAAGTGGCGGCCGACTTCGCTGGCGAAGACGGCCATCTTGAGGCCGAAGGTGATGGGCACGGCGGATTGGCCGTGGGTGCGGCCCAGCATCGTGGTGTGGCGGTGCTCGTCGGCCAGCTTCAGCAGGGCGTCGCGGAGGCGGCGCAAGCCGTTCTCAATCTGGTGGTTGGCGTCGCGGAACTGCAACGCGTTGGCCGTGTCGATGGTGTCGTAGGACGTGGCGCCTTGGTGGACGTACTTGCCGGGCAGGAGCTCGGGGTAGTCTTCGTCGGCGGCTTCGGTCATGGCCTTGACGACGGCCATCAAATCGTGGCGGATCTCGGCCTCGATTTGCTTGACGCGGGCCGGCGTGACGCGGCCATCCTTGTCGGCGACGGCCTGCAGGGCCTCGGCGGCCTCCATGGGCACGGTGCCGGTCTCGGCGTGCGCGAAGGCCAAGGCGGCTTCGACCTGCATGAGGTACTTCAGGCGGCTCTCTTCAGAGAACACCTGCTTCATCTCGGCGCGGCCGTAGCGGTAGTCCAGGGGGCAGACAAGTCCGTCCACGGAGCCGGCGACGAGACGTCCTGCAAAAGGCCTTCGAGGAGCGGGTTCGGGGACGCGCCGGAGGTGCGCAGCGCCTTGGGGCCGTCCAGCTGGCCGCCGGCGAGCCATCCCCTGGCAGGGCGTCGAGGCCCTCAGTGCATGGTGCGGCGGCGGCTCCACCAGCCCCGGGCGCTGCGCGTCGGCTTGAGCCGCTTGCGCTCGTGGCGGTCGCGGCGTCCGGCCAATTGCTCGGGGTAGAGCAGTTCGGTGACGCTGACGACGAGGGCGTCGAGGTCCGGTGGCTTGTGGTGGAAGCGTCGGATCAGGCCGCGCTTGGCGGCGTCGACGGCCCGTTGTTCTTCCCGGTACGCGGTGAAGAGCATCGCTTGCACGTCGTGTCCGTCGTCGCGCAGTTTCTGCAGCATCTCGATGCCGGTCATGCCCGGCATGCGGAAGTCGGTCAAGATGAGGTCGGGCTTCTGTTGCTCCACTTCTTGGATGCCTTCGGGGCCGCTGCGCGCCACTTGGACGTGCAACTTGGGGAAGTGCATCCGCAAGGCCTGGGCCATGGAGTCGCCGATGTCCGGGTCGTCGTCGACGACAAGCAACCTCATCGGCCGGGATTCGGGGGCCCGCCTTGTTAACCTCACCGCTGCGAGGCCGCAAGGCGTCGGGGCGTTTGGGGCCCTGACCCCTGGCGTTGGCGGCGGCCAGTGGCTTTGAAGCGCGACGGGAGTGGCCGGCCGTGGACCTGGCGGACATTCCCCCGGAGCTGTGCGTCCAGTGCAAGGCGGCTCGGGGGTTGTGCGGCATCGACCCGTGCCCCATGTTGCAGCAGGTCCGCAGCCACCTGCCCAAGACGGCGCCCCTGGGCCGGGATCTGGTGGGCTCGTCGCCCCCGAGTGTCTTCGTTGGTCGCCACGGCTACCCGAAGGTCGCCATCGGGCCCATGCTGCCCCCAGAGCACCTCGATGCGGAGGCGGCCCGCGCCTTGGACAGCCCCGGGGCCTGGTTGGATTCCATGTCGATTCCGGACGTGGTGGGCCTGCGCAGCGGCTTGGTGCGCACCAAGCATTTGGTCTCCGTGGATGCGCCGGCCACGGGGGGCGACAAGATCTTGGACCTGAGCCAAGAGTTGGCCATCGCGGCGCGGCCCGTGGACGCCGAAGTGCGCCTGGATCGGGTGCCCAGCTTTGGCACCGGGCACGTGGGGGAATTCACCGCGCCCCATGGACCAAGCGCCGCCGTGGAACGCGCCGCGTTGACGGAGAACGTGCGCGTGGAGCGCAGCGTCGACAAGGCGACCAGCGACACGGACGCCAAAGCGGCCGACGCGCTGTGGGAGATGTATGGTGGCGGCGTGGACCCATACCAGATGGAACGCATCCTGAGCGCCGGCATGGTGGGTCAAGGCAAGGCGCGGCGGCTGGTGCCCACGCGTTGGGCCATCACCGCCACCGACGACACGCTGGGCAAGCAACTCATCGATGGCGTGCACGACCTGCCCTCCATCGACAAGCCCCAACTCCACAAGAGCGACCACTTTGGCAACACGTTCTACGTGCTGCTGTCGCCTGGGCCTTGGGGCTTCGAGCTCATCGAGGCATGGTTGTCTGGGGCCTTCTGGGCGCGCGACGCCATCGTGCCGGCCACGGATTGGGAGGACCACCGTGGACGCAGCACCTACGCCGCCAACACCACCGGCGGCTACTACGCGACGCGCTTGCCCATCCTGCAGCACATGCACGCCACGCGGCGCCGCGCGACGGCGATTGTGTTGCGCGAAATTGACCACCGCTACCACACGCCGCTGGGGGTGTGGGTGGTGCGGGAGGCATGCCGCCGCGCCATGCAAGCCAAGCCGATGGTGTTCGAGGACGTGGACGCGGCCATCCGCGCCGTGGATCGATTCTCCCGGCTGGATTGGAGCCGCCACGCCCACTTGTTGCCGCGGATGCGAAGCCAGCGCCGGCTCAGCGAATACTGAGGCCCTGGCAACAATCCCATATACCATGGGACCGACAGTAGAGGCCCATGGCGGAGCCCATCGTGCTTGTCGTTGACGATGAGGAAGACATTCGAGAAACCCTCGTGGCCTACTTGCGACGGGCCCTCGACAACGTGGGCGTCATCGGAGCAGAAGGCGCACACGACGCCATCCGATACATGGACCTGGGGCACGTGGACGCCATCGTGTGCGACCACTTCATGCCCGACGGGTTGGGAACGGATGTGCTGAAGTTGGCCCGGGAACGCAGCCCCCGCACGGCCCGCATCCTGATCACCGCCTTCCCCGAACAAGAGGTCCTCATCCAGGCCACCAACGGAGCCCACGTGGACCACATCTTCACCAAGCCCTTCGACCCGCCGGAAGTGGCGCGCACCATCAGTGAACTGTTGGAATCCCGGGGCGTCTACCCCGAGCGCCGCAAGTCTGGTGCCGCGTTGTCGCCATAGACACAAAAAGGCGCAACGCCGTCCTTGTCTCGATGGAGGTCGCAGGCATCCCCCAATTGCTGCCCGACCAGGCCGCCCAACGCATCGACCAGGGCGCCGTCTTGGTCGACGTCCGTGAACCGGAAGAGCACGCGCAAGCCCGTGTGCCGGGCAGCTTGTTCATTCCCCTGCGACAGATTCCGGAACGGGCCGCGGAACTGCCCAAGGACAAGCCACTCATCCTGATGTGCGCCGGCGGGGTCCGCAGCCAACAAGCGGCGACCTACCTGGCCAACGAAGGGTTCGACGTGGCCAACCTGATGCACGGCATCAACGGCTGGGACCGCACCGGGCACATCGTGGACACGAGCCCCGCATGAGCGGCGTCGAGGAAGCCGCCATCGTGCTGGTGGCGGCCATCGCAGCCCAGTGGATTGCGTGGCGCCTCCACATCCCCGGCATCCTGGTCTTGCTGGCCACCGGCTTGGCCCTCGGCCCCGGTCTAGGCATCCTGCACGTGGACGAGTTGCTGGGCAAGAACCTGGAGCCGTTCATCGCCCTGAGCGTCGCCATCATCCTGTTCGAAGGTGGCCTGGGCCTGCGGTGGCGCGAGATCCGCGCCCATGGCCCGGTGGTGGCCGGCTTGGTCACCGTGGGCGTGTTGGTGACCGCCAGCATCGGCGCCGTGGCCGGCGTGTTCCTGCTCGACTTGGCCTGGGACATGGCGCTGCTACTGGGCGCCATCCTCACCGTCAGTGGGCCCACCGTGGTGCTGCCGTTGCTGCGCCACATCCGCGCCGACAAGGAGAGCTCCGCCATCCTGCGCTGGGAAGGCATCCTCATCGACCCCATCGGCGCCGTCTTCGCCCTGGTGGTGTTGCAGGCTTTGCTGGCCGGGGGCTCCGCCGAAGGCACCGGCGTCGCCGCCGTGGGGTTCCTGCGCGCCATGGCCGCCGGCACCGCCATCGGCATCTCCGCCGGCCTGTTCATTGCGTTCCTCGAATCCAGGTTCCTGGTGCCCGATGCGTTGGGCGCCGGCGTGGGCCTGGCCGCCGTCGTGGGCAGCTTCGCCTTGGCGGACGTCATCCAACCCGAATCGGGCCTCGTGGCCGTGACGGTCATGGGCATCGTGCTGGCCAACCAGAAGATTGCCGACATCCGGCACATCCTGGACTTCAAGGAGGACTTGAGCCAGATTCTGCTGGGCCTGCTGTTCATTTTGCTGGCCGCCCGCATCCCACGGGAAACGATTCTCAGCATGGACGCCGCGGCGTTCCTGTTCGTGGCCGTCCTGGTGTTCATTGCCCGCCCATTGGCCGTGGCGTTGAGCAGTTGGAGAGCCCACATCACGATGCGGCAGCGGGCGTTCTTGGCCTGGATGGCGCCCCGCGGCATCGTGGCCGCTGCCGTGTCCGCGTTCTTCGCCATCCGCTTGGAAGAGGCCGGCCGCGAGGACGGCGCCATCTTGGTGCCCGTCACGTTCCTCACCATCGTCGTCACCGTGTTGCTCTACGCGGTCACGGCCCGTCCCCTAGCGCGCTTGTTGGGTGTCGCTGGCCCCAGCCCCCACGGCGTGCTGGTCATTGGTGCCAACTCCATCGCGCGCACCGTGGTCAAGCCGTTGCAGGCCGCCGGCATCCCGCACTTGATGGTGGACACAAACCAAGAATCCGTGCAGGCGGCCAACACGGAGGGACTGCATGCCATCCAAGGCGATGCCCTCGATGCCCGCTTCGCCGAAAAGCACGGATTGGAAGGATTGGGCACCATGTGGGCCTTGACGCCCAACCGCACCACGAATGCGTTGGCGTGTGTGCATTTTGCCGACGAGTTTGGCCGCGGCAACGTCCACCAGATTCTCGTCCAAGACGACGACGAAGAGATGGAACCGCATCTGCGCGGCCGCCCCTTGTGGATGGAGGGCGCCACCTACAATCGGCTGCGGGGACGCATCCGCAATGGATGGCGCGTCGCCAAGACCCGCATCACGGACGAATTCGATGTGGACGATTGGCGCGCGGAGCATGGCCCCGACGCCGTGTGGATGTACGTCCTACGGGACCACGAAGTGCATCCCGTCAGTGCCGGCGAATTCCCGTCGTGCCACCCGGGCGACACGTTGGTCGGCTTCGTGCCGCCCCGCGAGCAGTGACTACCAGCCAAAGCCTTCCTGCAAGTCCCATGGCGCGTCGAAGCCAGCGAAGCGGCGGGGATCCGTGGCGGCCTCGACGTCTCCGGACACCGCGTCGGCCAGGCGCCGCCCCAGGGCCAGGCAACGCATGACGCCAAACCCATTGTCGCCACTCAACACGAACAAATCGTCGGCGTCGGGCGCGGGGCCACAGACGGGGCGACGATCCGGCGTGCCGACCACCAAGCCAGCCCACCCATTGCGCCACACGGCAGCTTCGGCGCCACGGATGCGGCGGGGCAAGCGCTCGGCGATGCTGTGCTTGAACTCCACGTCGGCGGCCTCGTCGTAGGCCTCCGGGTCGTGGTCCCAGAGCCGCGTCCCGTCGCCGGCCAGCAACGTCCCATCGGATTCGGGACGGAAGTAGCAACCATTGGCCACGTCGTGCACGATGGGCACGTTCCCCGCATCCGGCATGCCAAGGCTGGCGGCCTGCACCCGGAACGCACCCAAGGGCAGGGCCGCGTTTCGAGACTCCAGGATTAACCGCGTCCAGGCACCGGCTGCGACCACCGTCGCCTCGGGCGTTTCCTCGGCGCTGCGCGCGATGCGGACCCCTTCTTCTTCGGCGGCCCAAGCCAGGACCGTGCATAGGTCACCGGCCTCGACGTAGCCGTCTTCCTGGGCCACGAGGGTCTCGTCGCCGGGAGCGAAGTGCAACATGGGAAAGGCGTCGGCCGCCTGCAAGTGGTCCAGGCGTTCGGTCTCTTCGCCGAGTCGCTCGACGCGGTGTTGGATGTCGTCCATGGTGGCCAACGCGTCCCCGCGGGCGATGGTCAAGGAATCGCGGCTGCGCCACAAGCCCTCGGCGGCAGGCACGTCGAAGCTGGCTTCGGCGATGAGTTGCCCCATGCGGCCCCGGGTTTGTTGGACGAGGTGGAAGTCGTCGTCGTTCCACGTCATCGTCGAGACGATGCCTGCGGCCTTGGCGCTGGCTCCGGCGCCGACGCCGTGCGGGTCGATGACCGTGACGTCGTGTCCATCGTGGGCAAGTTCCATGGCGCTGCTCAACCCGAGCACACCGGCTCCAAGGACGTGGATCTCCACGGCGCCACCACTTGGGCCGACCTATACGGCTGCTTTGCAATCGCTGCGGCTTTGGATGAAGTCCCACGCATCCAGTTGGACGGCCAAGTCCTCGCAATCCGCTTTGGTGAGTCCGCTCGCGTGGAATTGCTCGGGGAAGGATTCCATGATGGCGACCTCCCCGCCGCGGGCCCGCACCCAATCGCTCAAGGTGTCGATGTCGGCGTTGTCGCGGTCACTCGTGAAGCTGCCCGTGATACCGAACTCCGCTTCGTCGCCCGTGCTCAAGCAACCAGCAAGGGCAAGGAGCAGCAGCGCCCAGGCCATCTTCATGCAGGGACATGTGGAGGGCACCGGATTGAATCTGCCGTCCACGTTGGCCTCGGACCCAACACCTCATGTGGTCCGCCGCGCGTCGTGGACCGTGGACGGCTTCGTGGCGTACGAGACAGAAGACGTGCCGCCGACAGAGTCCCTGCGGCGCGTGCGCGCGTTTCGCGAATCGATGGATGACCGCCGCACGGTGCGCATGTTCGACGCGTCCCGCGACGTGACCCAGGACGTGATGAAAGAGATCCTCACGGTCGCCGGCTCGGCGCCGTCGGGCGCGCACAAGCAACCGTGGACGTTCGTGGCGATTCGCAGCGACGACCTGAAGCAACGCATCCGCGCGGCGTGCGAAGAACAAGAGAAGCGATTCTACGAAGAACTGGCACCGCCCGAGTGGTTGGACGACCTCGAGCCCCTGGGCACCGATTTCGTCAAGGAGCACATCACGGACGCGCCATGGGTGGTGGTGATGTTCGCGCAGAAGTACGGACTCGACGCGGAAGGCAAGAAGTCCAAGCACTACTACGTCAGCGAATCCTGTGGCATCGCCGCCGGGTTCTTCATCGCCGCCGTGCGGCAAGCCGGACTCGTCACCCTGACCCACACCCCCAGCCCCATGAAGTTCCTGGCCGAGGTGCTGGAGCGCCCCGCCAACGAGGAGGCGTTCTTGCTGCTCCCCGTGGGTTACCCAGCCACCGATGCACAGGTGCCCGACCTGGCCCGGAAGGGACTCGACGAGTTCGTGGTGTGGGCATGATTGCCCGCACGGACGCACCAGTGGTGCCGTTCAGTCCAACGCGCTGACGGCAAACCTATTGTCCGGCGGGGCCAGGTCGAAGTCATGCGTGTCCTTGCCGTGGCCTTGATCGTCCTACTTGCTGGCTGCTCCGGCACCACCCCCGAAGCGCCGGCAGACACCAGCGACGAGCCCATCGCCCTGCCCCGGGTCCCGATCGGCGAGTGGAAAGAGCAACTGAGCCAACCGATCTTCGATGGCGTCATCGAGACCTTGCACACCATCACGGCCGACGACGGCACCCACCTGGCTTTGACACTCTACTTGCCCGACGGCCTGCCCGCCGATGCCAAGATCCCCACCGTGCTCGAGATCACGCCGTACCAGACCCTGGACCGCGGAGTGGACACCGCCATCTCCCCGCTGAGCGGAGGCATCGAGCCCGCCGCGCGTTGGAATGACCAAGTGCTACGTGGAATGGCCTTTGTCCGGGCGGATGCGCGCGGCGGCCACAGCTCCGGTGGTTGCCTCGACTTTGGAGGCCCCGCCGACCGCAGCGATGCGCGCCTGTTCATGCAATGGATTCGCGACCAGCCCTGGAGTGACGGCCGCATCGCCACCGACGGCATCAGCCACCCCGGCATGGGAAGCGTCGTGGCCCACGTCGCAGACCCCGGCCTGACTGCCGGCATCGCGGCGGCCCCCGTCGTGTCCTACTACATGGACGAATACTACCAGGGCGCCCACTATGACAACCAGTTCAATGGCCCCGCATACCAGGCCATCGAGCTTGCCCCGACCACCTCCACGCGCCCCGAGGACGTGGCCGCGCAGGCCGCCCCGTGCACCGGCCAGACCACCACCGACTACGACCTCGTCGATGGCACGTGGCACGAGTTGTGGCAATCCCGCGACCTGGCGCTGACGTTGGAGAACGAGTTGGCCGACGGCCGCACGGACGTCTCCCCCATGTTGCTGCTGCACGGCTTCAACGACCTGAACGTCCAACCAGACCATGCCCAAATCTACTGGGACGCCATGCCCGACGACGCGCCCAAATCCATGATCCTCGGTTACTGGTACCACGCCTACCCCGACTTCGATGGCCACCCGGTCGCGGCGTACTCGGACTTCCGTCAGCGCTTCTTCGACCACCACCTCCTGGGCATCGACAATGGCATGGACCGCGAACCACGCGTGCTGGTGGAGGACAGCCAGGGGACATGGCACGAGAGCCACGACTGGCCCATCGATGGCAGCAACCGCACCACCCTGTGGCTGACCCCCGAGGGACTGGCCGATGCCCCCGGCCAAGAGGCGACCCTCGCGTACAGCGACCCGACCCCCGAGTCCCAGGACCATCCCGACGCCCGCATCATCCTGCGCTCCGCTCCGCTCGAGCAGGACACGCTCGTCAACGGCGCGCCATCCATCGACCTTGTCGCCAGCAGTGACCAGGCCGAGACCAAGTTCGCCGTCTTCGTCTACGACGTCGCTCCCGATGGCCGCCGCGAACACATCACCCATGGCATGACGGACAGCCACCGCCGCCATGACCGCGACGACGGCTGGACCGCGCTCACGCCTGGCCAAGCCACCGAGTTCCGCATCGATTTGCTCCCCACGGCGCAAGTGGTCGAAGCCGGCCACCACATCGAGGTGGAGATCACCAGCCAATGGAGCAACATGCTGCGCAACGACGTCGTCTGCTTCGACGACCACCGCGGCGGCAGCTACTGCCCCATCGGCATCCTACCAAGCAGCACGGCCGGCCGCGCCACCAACACGATCCACCTCGGCCCCGAGGGCACCCGCATCCACATGGATTTGGTGGATCCATCGACCACGGCCAAGGCCATGCACTGACCACCCCGGGACCCCCCTCAACCTTCTTATATCGGACCCTTGTCGGCCGCCAGGCCTCCAGAGGAAACCAGCGTTTCCGATGGTAGTACAGATCCTTTGCCCCTTCGAGGGCAGGGGGGAGCTCACATGGCATCCGAAGAATACCCAGAAAACTTCCAGTTCCTGGTTCGCATCGCGAACACGGACTTGGATGGCAAGAAGAACGTGGTCAACGCGTTGACCGGCATCAAGGGCGTCAACAACCGCCTGAGCCGCGTCATCGCCACCGAAGCCGCCGTCAACCAAGATGTCCGCATCGGTGAATTGAGCGACGACGACATCGACAAGCTCGCCAAGACTCTCGAGCGCGTGGACGAATTCGTCCCCACCTGGATGGTCAACCGCCGCATGGACCCCGAGTCCGGCGACGACATCCACCAGATTGGCACCGAGATTGACATGACCCTGCGCGAGGACCTGAACCGCCTCAAGAAGATCCGCAGCTGGAAGGGCCAGCGCCACGAGCGCAACCTCCCCGTCCGCGGTCAGCGCACCAAGAGCAACGGCCGCACCGGCGCCACGGTGGGCGTCCAGAGGAAGAAGTAGGTGATTTGAATGGGTCAACCGAAATTCCCCCGCAAGAAGTACGAGACGCCCAACCACCCGTGGCAGGGCGACCGCATCAAGGAAGAACACGAACTGCGCCGCAAGTTCGGTCTGAAGAACAAGACCGAGATTTGGAAGGCCCAGTCCCGCCTGCGCAGCATCCGCGGCCAGGCTCGTGAACTCATCAGCCGCACCCGCAACCCGGACGACGTCCAGGCCGCCACCGAAGCCAAGCTGCTTCTCAAGCGCCTGAACCGCGAGGGCTACATTGGCGACGACGCCAGCCTCGGTGAAGTGCTGGGTCTGGATGTCGAGCGCATCCTGAACCGCCGCCTGCAGAGCCAGGTCTACCTCAAGGGCATGGCCCGCACCCCCAAGCAGGCCCGCCAGTTCGTCAGCCACGGCATCATCATGATCGGCGACCGCCGCGTCGACGTGCCCAGCTACGTCGTGCGCCGCGAAGAGGAAGAACTGATCCAGTTCGACCCCAACGCTCCCGTCAGCAACCCCGACCACCCGGTGCGCCCCAAGGCCCCCGGTGCCGAGATTCTGGCCGAAATGGAAGCCGCTCCCGCCAAGGAAGAGGCCGCTGAGGCCCCCGCCGAAGCGACCGAGGCCCCCGCCGAAGCTCCCGCTGAGGAAGCCAAGGAAGAGGCCGCTGAGGCTCCTGCCGAAGAACCCACCAAGGAGGGTGACAACTAATGGCTGCTCGCAAGGGCGTGGCGCACATCTTCGCGACCTACAACAACATCATCATCACCGTCACGGACGTGACCGGTGCGGAGACCATCTGCAAGTGCTCTGGCGGCATGGCCGTCAAGGCCCAGAAGGACCAGGGCGGCCCCTTCGCCGCCATGACCGCCGCCCAGAAGGTCGCTGATGCCCTGAAGGAGAAGGGCTTCGACACCGTCGACATCCGCGTGCGCGGCTACGGTGGCAACAAGTCCAAGAGCCCCGGCCCCGGCGCCCAAGCCGCCATCCGTGGCCTGGCCCGCAACGGCATCATGGTCGGCCGCATCGAGGACGTCACGCCGGTCCCCCACGACGGTACCCGCAAGAAGGGCGGCCGCCGCGGCCGCCGGGTGTAAGCATGAAGCTGGAGATCCTCCACAAGGACGACCGCTCCTGCGAGTTCATGGTCGAGGGCGTCCGCCCCATGTTCGTGAACGCGCTGCGCCGGACGCTCCTCGCCGAGGTCCCGAAGCTCGCCATCGACGAGGTCACCTTCTACGACAACACCAGCGCGTTGTTCGATGAAATCATCGCCCACCGCCTGGCGCTGCTCCCCATCCCCACGGACCCCAGCACCCTCAACCTGGTGGGCCGCGTGGACGACGAAGGCAACCCCGAGTACCTAGTCCGCTACACGCTGACCAAGGAAGGCCCCTGCACGGTCTACGCCGGCGACCTCGAATGCGAGGACAAGGCGTTCGCCATCGCCGACGAGAAGATCCCCATCGTGGAACTCCTCGAAGGCCAGCGCCTCATCTTGGAAGCGACCGCCGTCCTCGGCCAAGGCACCGACCACGCCAAGTGGCAGGTCGCCCACGCCTGCGGCTACAAGTACTGGCCCACCGCCAAGATCGACGCCAAGAAGATCAGCGCGGACGAAGCCGAGCGCCTCGTCGCCCAGACCCCCAAGGGTGTCCTCGGCATCGATGGTGGCAAGCTCGTGGTCCTCGACGAGAAGAACGTCAACCTGGCCGACAGCCACGGTGTTCCCCTGGAACACCCCGACGCCTTCGTCATCGAGCACGACGACCGGAAGTTCCACTTCCACTTCGAGACCGATGGCGGCCTCAAGGCCGAAGACGCCCTCATCAAGGCCGCGCAACTCCTGCGCGAGCGCTTCGAGGCCTTCGGCGAAGCCGTCGACGCTCTCTAAACGGGTACCCAATCCTCTTCCCCTTCTTTCCAAACCCTCAAGAACGGTGGCCAAGTCGGCCGCCTTCGTCCCCGGCAACGAGGACGCATTCGCCCCCTCCGCAAGGGTAGCCAAGGCAGATGACCCCATCTGCACTTGGCCTCAAGTGCGGTCTTCGACCGCACGACGGATGCAAACTCCGGCCCGTGCACATCCGCCCCAACGCAGACACCAAGCAAGGGTAGTCAAGCGGCCAACGACGGCAGGTTCAGGGCCTGCTCCTTAGTGGTTCGCAGGTTCGAATCCTGCCCCTTGCACTCCGACCTCGCTTCGCTCGTTCGAAGTGCAAGGTCCGGGCGCCTTGCGCCCTCCGCTCGCACAGACCTTCGGCCTGTGCGACCGCCCTTGCACCATCGCCTTCGGCGATGGCTACCCCAAGAGGCTGGATTCGCCCGAGCCACAATGCGAGGGGACCCCCGAGCGAGCACTT
>JBFKTF010000033.1:0-13285 GCA_041636435.1 Thermoplasmatota archaeon | reverse complement strand
GACGCCCGTCGTCGCGCGCGCCGCCGAAGTGGCCCACGACGCCGGCAGCGTGCCGCCAGAAGAGGTCCTGGCCGCGGCCCGGGCCCACGGTGGCCTCGCCGCCGCGCTCCTGGTGGGCGCCGAACGTGGCCCCCTGCATCTTCTGCGCATTGCCCATGCGCGCTACACATCCGGACTGCCCGACGTGCCCCACCCGGCACTGTACGACGCCCGCCGCCACAAGTGGCGTGGCAAGGCCTTCGCTGCGCTGGCGGCGGCCGCCAAGGGCGACCTCGTGCTGGCATGGGGTCGCTACCCCGAACTGCGCTTCGTCTTCCCCAGCTCCACGCTGTTGGAGGCCTGCACCCATTACTGCGATCGCCACAAGCTGCAAGGCCCACTGGACCGGCTCGCCATCAAGTCCGTCCCGGACAAGACCGAGATTGGCGACGGCGACCGCGAACAGGCCCTGCACGTCTTGCGCGAATGGGCCAACGCCCTGAGCAAGGCCGAGGAGCACGAGCGCGAATTCCTGGCGGACATGCACCGCCGCCAACCCGAGCGCGAGCGCCGCCGCGAAGGCATGAGCCTCACGGACCTGCGCGTCACCAACAAGAACCGCGACCAGGTCAGCCTGGAAGCCAAGGGCGCGCGCTTCCCCACCACCAACATCGGCCCCGGCTCCGAGGTCGCCTTGGTGGAAGCCGGCGACCGCAAGGAACTGGGCCGCGGCCTGGTCAGCCGCCTCAGCGCCCGGCACATCACGATTGACTTCCCGGCAGGTACTCCATACCACCTGCCCCAGGCCATCACCGTCAACTTGGTCTTCGATGCCACCGTCTTCGAAGCCTACGAGATGGCCATCCAAGGCGCGCGCCGCGCCATGTCCGCCAGCGTCCCCCGCGACGACTCGCCGGACGGCTTGATCCGGGCTGCCCTGCTGGGCGAGACCGCTCCGCCACCGGAGCTGGCCCAGACCATGGAGATCGACCGGCTGACCGACAGCCAGCGCGAAGCCAACGAGGCCGTCCTGAGTGGCGGCCGCGTGCGGCTCATCCACGGTCCTCCCGGCACCGGCAAGACCCACACCCTGGTGCACTTGGCGATGGCCTTGAGCCGCGCCGGGCACAGCGTGTTGGTCACCGCCGACAGCAACGCCGCCGTGGACAACATGGTGGTCGGTCTGCGCCGCAGCGGTGCCCCCGTCGTGCGCATCGGTCACGCGCCCAACTTGCGCGACCCCGCCGCCGAGCCGGCCCGCATCGATCCTCTGGATGCCCCGGCGTTCGTGCGCTGGGCCGCGGAGCAAGGCATCGTCGTGGCGACCACCAACTACGGTGCGTTCCGCTACGTGGACGCCAAGGGCTCCATGAGCCCGTTCATCTTCGACTACGTCATCCACGACGAGGCCGGCCAATCCACGGCCCCCAGCAGCCTCGCCGCGGTGATGCGCGGCCGCCGCCTGGTCTTGGCTGGCGACCCTCTGCAACTGCCCCCCACCGTGGTGTCCTTGGATGCCAAGGAAGCGGGCCTGGACGTCACCCTGTTCGAGCGCATCGAGCAATTGACGGGTCGGGACCGCACGACGATGCTGCGCACGCAGTTCCGCATGCGCGAAGAGATCGTCAAGTTCAGCAACGACCGCTACTACGAGGGCAAAATCGAGACCGCGGAGGTCGCGGCCAAGCAGGACAAGCTCGAGGAGTTGCCTTCGGCCGCCTTCCAGCACGTCACGGGCCGCGAGAACCCGCGCCAACGCAACGGTTCCATCTCCAACGACTACGAGGCGGATTGCCTGCGCCACTTGATTGACAAGTTCCGCAACGAGATCCGCGACCGTGGCTGGACCATGGCCGTGCTGACCCCGTACCAGGCCCAGCGCGAGAAGCTGCGCCAGTACTTGCCGGACCTGGAGATCAGCACCGTCGATGGTGCCCAGGGCCGCGAGTGGGACGTGGTCTTCTACAGCTCCGTGCGCAGCAACCCGCGCCACCGCCTGGGTTTCCTGAGCGACGAGCGCCGCCTGAACGTGGCCGTCACCCGCGCCCGCAAGCACTTCTTGCTGGTGGGCGACGAGCGCACCCTGCGCAGCCACGAGGGCTTCGACCTGTACCTCAATGGCGCGGAGAAGATCCGCATGTTCTACCCCGAGAAGGACGGCACCCTCGGTCCGCCGCCCAAGGGTGGGGCGTTGCCTCCCCGCCGCGGCCCCGGTGGCCCCGGTGGCCCTGGAGGTCCCGGGGGGCAAGGCAAGGGCAAGAAGAAGCGCCGCCGGCGGCGCCGCAAGGGCGGCGATGGCGACGAGGGCAAGCAGGACGCGCCCAAGGACAACGGTCCTCGAGGCAAGAGCGGCCAACAGCCCAAGCGCCAAGGCTCCGGCGACACGCCCAAACCGCCCCGTGACGGCCCCAAGCGGGACCAACCCAAGCGGGAGGCAGCCAAGCCGACGAAGGAGGGGCACTCAAGCGAAGCCGCCGAGAAGGCCGCCGCCAAGGCCGTGGAGCGCCTGGATGGTGCCCGCCAATGCGGTGCCTTCACCAAGTCGGGCGAGCGCTGCAAGAACAAGGCCAAGAGTGGCCGGTTCTGCGGCCGTCACTCCTGACGTTCTTTGGCCCAGCGCCGCACTTGGCGCCCGACCGTCACGACGACCAACAAGACGCTGGGAATCGCCGCCAGGTACCCGAAGGTCAGGCTGCGTTCCTCTTCCGCCACGAAGCGCACCGTCGTCTTGACGCGGGCCTCCGTGATGTTTCCGTCCTCGCCGGCGTCCCCTGAATAGTAGTTGTCCGAGTTGTCGAAGACCACCACGTACGGCGTCTTGCCGTCGGAGTCGATGATGAACGTGTAGCTGCCGTTGACCTTGGTCGCCGACAGGTCATGGATGTAGCTGAACGGCTGGTCGAGGCGGATGTCCCCACCGCCGGCCGTCGAAGCCGCCCATTCCCGTTCCATGACGTAGACATCGATGGTGCCCTGCAAGACCTCAATCTCGTAGATGATGGGCGACCCGGGCAGGGTCGGGTGGACCGTGTCCTGGCGGATTTCGCCGGGAGCCGGGTTGTAGGCGCTGGAGTTCTGGCGCTGCTCCAGGCTGTCCGGGGCGTAGTAGACAGCGGCCAGGAACGCTCCCAGCAGGGAAGCGCCGACGAGGAATACGAGGGAACGGAACATGATCAATCCTTGAGCCAATCGTCGCCGATGGTGCGTTGGTGGTCGTGGACGAGGCGCATGCGCTCCTCGGTGGCGCAGGTGCGGCACAAGCCCAGCATGACCCAGCTGTCCTTGCCACACGCCCCGCGTTCGCATTGCCTGCAGCGCAGGCGGGCCGGGGATTTGCACAGGTGGCAGGTCCCGTCGTGTTGCGGCGCCGGCTTGGCCCATTCTTCCAGGGCCTTGTTCGTGGCCGGGGTGTGGCCTTCGCGCCGCATGGATTGGACCGCCTGGACGGGGTCCGTGATGCGCTTGCCCTTCTCCAAATCCAGAAGACCGTCGTCGTCGAGCAGATCTACCACGGGACCTCCTTGAGCTTCAACCAGTAGCCGACGCGGTTGACCAGCAGGTGCAGCGCCACGGTGCCGATGAGCAGCGTGGCCAAGACAATCCAGTCCAGGAACACCATCTCCACGATCCAGCCACTGGCCAGCAGAGGCGATGCGAGGGCCATGCCGATGAGCCCGAAGGCCACGAAATCCAGCTGATCAAAGGGAATCCAGGGTGCGCCCCGGGCGCGGCCCGTGCGGCGCTTGAAGTAGGATTCCACGGCGTCGCCTGTGAGGGCCATGAAGCCGACGAAGGCACCGAACAGGAAGATGGCCCAGAGCGGGCTGCCGTCGCCGTAGCCAAAGTCCCAGCCGGCAAAGAATGCCGTTGAGCCCGGGCCAGCGCCGAGGGCGATGAGGGTGGATGCGATGCCACCAGTGACCGCACCGCCTGCGAGGCCGCGCCACGTCTTGCCGTCGCCCAACATGCGACCACCGTCTTCGAGGGTGCGCCCACCATCGATGGGGGCGCTCCATTTCGGCAGCAGCTTGGCCGTGAAAACGGGGCTCATGTTGGCCACGTAGGCTGGCAGGAAGAGCCAGAGTGCCTTCAGCACCGACCAAGCGTCCACGTCCGTCCACTCCCGGCGCCGATGATAACGGTGCCGTCAGAGTTCCAGGACCGAATCGCAGTATCCGGCGATGGCATCCCGGAGGCTGGCGTCCCCTGGTTCGGCCAGCGCGACGAAGGCCGTGGTGACGCCCATGAGGCGCATCCGGGTGCTCAACGTATGCGCCATTTCGGTCACGGGGTCGTTGCCGTTGTAGAGGCGCAGGGTGGAGACGGAGTCCAGCACGATGAAGCGGTCGCCTTCCGGCATGAAGCGCACCAACTGTTGGGCGCGCAACGCAATCATCTCCAACATGAGCGGTCCATCGACGTAGGTGACGCCCTTCTCATTGGGTGGGTGGTGTCCCGTGAGTGCGCTGATGCAGTCGATGAACTCGAGGCCTTCCAGTTCGATGCCGGCCTCGCGCATGCTGTTGCTCAGCACATGGTAGGGCCGGTTGGCGGTGATGATGACGCCATTGCCGTACTGGCCGCGCAGTGTCTTGATGATGCGGCACAGGTTCTGGTTGTAGTGGTCGGCTCCGGTCGTCGTGAGCACGACGGGACTCCCGCCCGGCCAGGCGATGGTGTCCGTCACTTCAACTTCCATGGGTCACCTCGAAGTCGCAGAACTCGGCCCCGCAAGCGATGGTCTGGCCACAGGCGACGTCGGCGCCGGCCTCGCGCACCGCACCGCCCACCAGGTGACGGCACAAGCGGCATGCGTTGGCCACCACGCGTTCTTCGTCGCCTCCAGCGGCCTTGGCCGTCGCGGTGATGTGGGTGGCCTGCGGGCACGCCACGACGCGGTTGCCCTCCATGCGGCGGCCACCGGTGGTGAGGACGTAGCGCATGACCTCCTCGGGATGTTCGAGGTCGTCGGGCAGCAGGGTGTGGATCTTCTGACCCACCTTGCCCGCGACATTGCGCAGCATCTGCTCCACGGTGGAGTCGGGTAGGTGCGCCGTGAGGTAATCGATGAAGCTGGTGAGGATGAACGTGTAGAAGTGGTACGCCAGGTCCAGTTGCTCTTCGTGGTCCGGCGCATGGGCCATGGGCAGCGCTTGGTCGCTTGGCGCGACTTCGCCCCGAGGCACCACGACGAAGTCGCACGTGGCGTCGCCAAACAGGATGCGCCGCGTGAGTTGCACGTCGAATTGGTCGGTGTCCAGCAAGCCGTTGACGGAGCCTTGGTAGGCCGCCCGGTGCAGCATGCACATCATGGCGCGGGGGAATTCCCCACGCGATGCGAATGCCGGTTGGAATTCGCAGTGGTGTAGGCGCTTGACGACGCCGGCATCGAAGTCGTCCAAGTCGTACTTCGTGTCCGTGACGTCGCTGACGACGTTCATCGGACTGAGTGCCGCCCGAGGTCCAGCGACTTTGCCGTCGCCCAGGAAGTGCTTCTTGACGTAGCGGGCGTTGCCCTTGCCGAAACGCTCCAGGTACGCCGGCATCGTACCAAGGATGTGTCCTTCGCCCATGACGCGGAAGGATTCCTCCATCAGCTCGGCCACCAGCTCGAGTACGGTGCGGGTCGCGGCGGCTGGGTCGGCCTCGAATGTCAGACCACCATCACCGGCCACGAGGGCCCCACGCACCATACCATGATAAGGGCCGCCGGCAGAATTAAATGTTGACCTGGTGACGCCGTCGCGGAACGGGGGTTGTGGCGATTTGACGGTCATTCGCGTCGCGTCGGCGACGCAGGACGGGCACATGGCCGGGCTGGTGCGCCTGGTGCAGGGCCTGCAGGCCGATGGCCGCACCGTCATCCTCGTGACGGCCAACCGCCCTTACAGCGTCCTGGCCCCACGGCTTGAAGAGGTCGGCGTGGTGGCCGACGAGGTCATCTTCGTCGACACCGTGACGCTGACCGATGGATCGCGCCCCATGGGCGCCCCACGCAATGTGTTCTTCCTCCACTCGCCGACCATGCTGGAGATGGTGGCAATGCGCGTCGAGCAGGTCCTGGCGATGCAGGAGGGCCCCGCTCACCTCGTGTTGGACAGCCTGAACGCGCTGCAGCTCTACAACGGCACGGCGCTGGTGCAAGAGTTCGCCCATTACCTCATCAACCGCCTGCGCACCCGCGGTGCGGCGGCGGACTTCGTGGTGCTGTCCACGCCCGAGGCCGCCGAGCTGGAGCAGGCCATTGCCGGCTTCACCGATGGTCGGCACGAGTTGGTTGCCTAGACGATGCGTTCCAACGTTTCCAGCGTGAAGCCCGACGTCGTCAAGTCGTAGGTGCTGACGCCCACGCTGTTGGGGCGGTTCTTCACTTTCTTCACCAAGAAGAAGCGCTCGAACGTGGTGCCCCGGCGGTTGACTTCCAATTCAATGAGGCAATCCGCCAACAACTCCAAGCGACGCTCGGCCTTCTCGCCGTGGGCGCCTTTGGCCAAGACCAACAAGAGCTGGCCGCCGACGCGGCTGTTGGCCGCCTTGAGGGCCGTCAGCACGGCCGCGACCTTCTCCAAGGGGTAGAGGCTGAGGAAGAAATCGAGGCTGTTGACCACCATGCGGCCCGGGCGGGGTCCCGATTCGAAGGGGTCGATGAGCCAACCCAGGTAGTCGTCGGATTTGCGGGCGCCGCGGTGGGCCCAGAGGTCGCGACTCGTGGTGCCTTCCACCAGTTGTCGTGGATCGAAACCGGAGCGGTCCTCCTCGGGCCCCTGCTCTTGCAGCATCATGCGCGCGAACGCCGTCTGGATGTCCACGACCTCCACGTCCTTCCAAGGCCAACCGCCGTCGGCGACGGCGGCGTCCACCTCTTCCTCCGTCTCGTCCGTGCTGATGTAGACCGTGCGGCCCGTGCCGCCGCTGGCGAATTGCTTGCTGAAGATTTCCGAGCCACCGCCGGCGGGCGCCAAGAGCAACGTCGTGTAGCCCTTCGGCAGGCCGCCTTGCAGGAACAAGTCCAGGGCGTCGATGCCGGTGGTGTCGAACTCGATCAACCGAAGCCGCCCTCGGTCGACTTCTTGAGAAGGGGTGCCAACGCGATGCCCAGCTCGCTCAGGTCCATCATGAACCTGGCTCGACTATGGTCCGTGCCGCGCATCTTGATGACTTGCAAGGTGCGCACCAGATCGTTTTGGCGCTCCACTTCGCTGACGAACATGATGCCGTCGGCGATGAACTCCTCGACGCCGAACATGCTGAAGCGGTACTCCCGGGGAGGGGTCTCGCTCGTGAGGATGGTGGTGCAGTCCAGTTCGCTCAGGCTCATGCCGAGCTGGAAAATGAAGTCCCGGATTGTGCCCACGTCGGGCGTGCGTTGGCAGATGGCGGTGATCGAGTCGATGACCAGGCGCTTGACGTTGTACTCGCGCACGATCTTCTCGATGACCTCGAGCAACGCGGACGTCTCCTTGTAGGTGAAGCCGCGCATGATCTCGATGTTCAAGCGCTGCATGATGGCACGCAGGTCGATGAGGCGGATGGTGCCGTCCTCGAACCACTTGTCTTGCAGGAAACGGTACTGGGTGGCGTTGCGGCGCAGGGTCGCCACGGGTTCCGTGACGGAGATGAACAAGCCGGCCTCGCCATGCTGGGCGCCTTCGGCCAGGTATTGCAGCGAAATGGTGGTCTTGCCCATGCCGCTTCCTCCAGCCAAGAGGACGACGTTCCCGCGGGGAACACCGCCGCGCAGAATCTGGTCGAGTTCAGGGATGCCCGTGGGGCTTCGTTCGATGTCCATCAGGTCACACTCAGTTCGACGTCGTGGATTGTCAGGTGGATGGTCCAGGGAATCGATGCGTCCAATGTCAGCTGCGCCGTGTCACCAGTCCGCGACACGCTGGCCTGGTTCGACGGGATGGCTTCCAAGGTCAACGCGTCGACCCACATGTCCTCCCACGCTGCGCTGGCAGGAGAGGCCACGCTGAAGACAGTGTCGCTCCCGCTCGCTTGCACCACAAGTTCCTCCGTGGCCAGCTTGCGGAACTCCAGCACGGCCGCGTCACTCCCGGAGAGGGACCCCGAAGCTTGCACGTCCACGATGGTCCAGCGCATGTAGCCTGCCCCGTTGGCCACGTCGATGTCGAACACCGGTTCGATGACGAACGTGTGCACGTCCTTCTGGATGTTGACGATGCCTCCGGCATCGAAGCGCACGGAGCGGTCTTCGATTTCCAGGTAGTTGGGTGTGAAGCGGATGGCGTCCGATGCGATGCCCCGTTCCCCCGCGTTGGGTCCGCTGCCGACCAGGGCCCGGGTCAGGCCGTTCTTGTCGATGGTGACGGCACCGATGCTGCTGCCGCTGGCCGACACGACGTCCAGCGTGAAGGGATGGTCGAGGCGGTCCAGCAGCGCGTCGAACCCGAACAAATCGGAGAGCGCGTTGACTCGCAGGCCGCCTTGGCACGGGACTTCCGTTCGGCGCACCGTGGACGGCGTGCCCGACGGAGAGAACAGGGATTGCACCTCGCAGATCGAGGAAGCGGCCGGGTTGGTGATGGTGACGCGGGCCGTGGCGGTGCCGTCGAGGGCGTCCAATGTGATGCCGTTCGTGCCGGTTCCGGGCTTGGTCACGTCGAGCTCCAGCGCCATGACGTTGGCCACGTCGTCAATCTGTGTGGCGGGGCTCGCGGCCACCAAGGACGCCAAGACCACATCGCCCACGCTGGCCAATTGTGCGCTGGCCAGGCCCAACGTGGCTCGGGTGGCGTCCGATGCTTGCACCACGTCCACGGTGCCGAAGCTGGGGGCTCGTTGCAGGAGTGGCACCGGGTCGGGTGCCATGTCGACGCGGATGGTGGCCGACAGGCCGCCGGCGGGCATGGTGTCCAACGTCGAACGCATGGCCGCAAAGTCGGCCGCCACTTCCCCCGCATGGGCGTGCTCGCGCGCGGCAATCCATTCGGGGACGGTGTCCACGGTCCACACGCCAAATGCTGCAGTGAAGATGGCCAAGACCAGGACGGCCGAGACCATGCTGGAGACAGCGTCGTCCATCAAGGGCCGCCGTTTCCGTTGCCGTTTCCGTTTCCGTTGCTTCCGCTCTGGCCCTTGGTTTGGCCCGACTGGGCGTCCTCCATGTGCCCGAGGGGCTTGCCGTTCCATTCGGCCGGCATGCCCGCGTCAATCCACGCTTGGCACGTGCCGGGGAAGTCGCCGTGGTTCAAGTGGGCCTCGCGGTTCTTGCCGTTGACCTTCTGGTCCTTCATGCGGCTGTGGTCGTCGCGGACTTGCTGGATGGAGCCGGCTTGGAAATGGCACACGACGCCATCGGCGCACGCCGTGTAGCCTTGGGCCGCGTACACGTCCCATTCACCCACGGTGATGGACGCCTTGCTGCCGTCGGGAGCGCAGCGCTCGAAGATGGCGCCGGGGTCCACAATGGGTCCCGACGTGTCGCCTGTGATGCCCATGATGGAGGGGGTTTCGATGCCGTGGTAGGTGAGGCTTGCACCGACGACGGCTCCCGGAGCTGGCCCGGGGATGTCGCCCGGCAGCGCGATGCGGTCGCCGATGTTCCACATGCCGTCGCCGAGCTGGGGCATGAACATGGTCATGGGCAACCGCCAGCCCCCGAGCAGGCCGCCGTTCTCGTCGGCAAAGTAGACGGTGATGGTGGAGTCGGCGGCGGCGATGTGGTCCCCGCCGTTGTGGCGGAGGACCATGACGCCGTCCTGGCCCACCAAGTCGACCACGGTGTGGACCATGCCGTCTTGTTCGGCTTGTTCCATGACGACCATGCCGGTCCCGGCAATCACGCTCAGGGAGACGACCATCATCAAGGCGGGGGCCACGACTTGCGACACTGCAGAATCCGCAGAACCGAACCGGCCACCCATATGTTGGTTCCACGCCGAATTTGGATATAAATCGTGTGGCGATTTCTCCAGGGGCAATGCGTTGTGTCGATGATGCGGGGAAATCCTGATATCGAGGCCAGCGGCATCGTCGCCTGGTGCCGGGAAACGGTGTGATCGTGGATGGCCAAACGCAGCGCGTGGCCTTGAGCCCAGCCAACGAAGCGTACGGCCTGGGTGCAATCGACGAACTGGATGAACTGCGCGGCCGCCGACACAGTGGATGGCGCGTCGTGGCGGGCCTCTTGGCGACCGGCGGCGCGGCCCTCGGCGTGCTGGGCCTATGGGGCGTCGGCTCCGGGCTTGTCAGCTGGGGTCTGGCATTGGCGCTGCTCATGGCCCCGGCCTACCTTGCCCTGGCCATCTTTGCGCCGCAGGCCCCCGCCCTGCGCCCCATTGAGAGCCAACAGCGCCACTGGTTGGCCGTGCGCACCCGCCTCTTGTTCTACCATCGCGTGCGCCAAGCCGCCGTCGCCAGTGCCTGGGCCGGCATCGGCATGGTCGCCCTGGCCCGACTCTGGGCCGGACAACCCGTGGGCACGACTCTGCTGGGCACCGGCGCATTCACGTTGCTGGTGGCCGCCATGCTGTGGGGTGCCGTCACCGTGCGGCGCGGCGACACATTGGAGATGGCCCGCCAGACCGCGCTCCTGCAGCGCCTCGAATCCCAGGGCCTTGCCCCGGCCGGGACGCTGGATCCGCGGGTGCGCCGCGTCCTGCGGGCCTTGGATGAGGTGTTGGCCGACGTGCCCGATTCGACGCTGGCGCGTTTTCTGGAATCGGAGGAATCAAGTCTGTACCTTGAACTCCTCGCTGAGGCCAGGAACGAATAATGGCGGACCGCTCGCTGGCAGAGCGCCTACGGGGCCAAGGCAAGCGCCCACCTGCGGAGACTCCAGCGGAGCATGAGACCAGCGAACAGATGCAGGCCCGCATCGACGAAGCGGGCCGCAACAGCGCGTTGCGCAAGCGGCGCCGCAGCCTCATGGCTTGGTTCGTGGGGGCCGACGAGGAGCCCGCCGAATCCTCCGGCGTGGTGACCCAGGTCCCGCCCATCGACAAGAAGCGTTGGAAAGAACAGGACTTCTACCCCGTCGAGGCCCCGTACACGTTTGCCCGCATCCTGCGCGACCGCATCACGGGCGAGTTGCGGTACGAGGTCATCGAACCACAATTGGATGACCACGAAACCCGCATCCTGGAGTTCGTCACGGACGCGTTGGTGCGCGGTCTGAACATCGACCCAGGGACATTGGATCGGGACGAACGGCACGAGTACCTGCGCCAAGCCATCAAGGTCATCCTGCGCGACTACCGCATCCGGTTGGATGCCATCGGGCAACGGCGCATCGACTACTACGTGCGCCGCGACTTCCTTGGCTACGGCGACATCAACGTCCTGATGACGGACCCCAACATCGAGGACATCTCCTGCGACGGGGCCCACGAAGACCTGTTCGTGTTCCACCGCAACTACGAATCCATCCCGACGTCGGTGCGGTTCCGCAACGACGCCCACCTCGACGGCTTCGTCATCCGCATGGCGCAGCGCGCGGGCAAGGCCATCAGCATCAGCGAACCGATGCTGGACGCCGCCCTGACCGACGGGTCCCGCCTGCAGGCCACGTTGGGCCGCGAAGTGACCCAGAACGGTTCCACGTTCACCATCCGGCGCTTCCGGCCCGAACCATTCACGCCCCTGGATTTGGTCAACTTCGGCACCATGGATGCACGCTTGTTGGCGTGGTTCTGGATGATGGTGGAGCAGGGCCGCAGCCTCATCTTCGCGGGGGGTACCGCCAGTGGCAAGACCACGGCACTCAACGCATTGGGCCAATTCATTCCGCCCCAAGCCAAGGTGGTCACCATCGAGGACACCCGCGAGGTGAACCTGCCCCACAAGAACTGGATCAAGGCCGTGACTCGGTCCGGCAGCCTCACCGAAGGGGCCGGCGAAATTGGCATGTTCGCCTTGCTCAAGGCCGCCCTGCGCCAGCGCCCCGAATTCATCCTCGTGGGTGAAGTGCGTGGCGTGGAGGCCACGGTGGCGTTCCAAGCCATGGCCACGGGGCACACCGTGTACTCGACCATGCACGCCGACTCGGCGCGTTCCGTCGTGTATCGCCTGGAGAACGACCCCATCAACATCCCCCGCCTGGTCCTGCAGTCGCTGGACATCATCGCCATCCAGGCGCAGGTGCGAATCAAGGAGCGCCGCGTGCGCCGCGTCACCGAGGTCGTGGAACTGGTCGGCATCGACCCCACCACCAAGGAACTGCTCACCAACACGGTGTTCCGCTGGGACGCCAACCACGACCGCTTCGTCTACGCCGGCCGCAGCTTCATGCTGGAGCGCTTGGCCGAAGAACGCAGCCTGAGCCCCGCGGAACTGCGCGAAGAATTCGACCGGCGCCAGAAGGTCATTGAATGGATGCTGCGCGAACGCATCCCTTCCGTGCAGGGCCTGACGGACATCGTCAAGGCGTACTACCTGGATCCCGCCGCGGTGGCCCGGCGCGTCGAACAGAGCGACGTGGACGAAGCCGACGGCTCCAGCGGCATGCCGACCGCCGCCGATTTGGTCGCGGCCCTGCGGCGCAGCCAAGCCGAAACCGAGACCGCGCAGCGACGCGGCGTCATGGCCGAAGGCCCGGGCGCGGCCAGTTTCTTGGCGTCCTTGCGTGGCGAGGACTTCGACCTGGCCGACTTGGAGCGGCCCCAGCGGCAAGGCGACCACGACGATGGCGCCGTGGCCGAGGGCGCCGAGGCCGCACCCGATTTCTTGGCTGGCCTGGATGCCCCGCGCCGCGACCGCCCCGACGTGCCCGACGTCCTGGGTGAAGAGGAATGAGCCTCGAACACCGGGCGCCCAACGCATTCGAGACCTTGGCGCTGCGACTCTTTGGGGGCCTGGCCCGCATCCGCATCGCCAAGCACCCCGAACTGCCCCACCGCCTGGCGCAGGCCCGCGAATACCTGGTGCCCACGGCATTCCTTGCGGCGGTGTACCTGCGCGTCGCGGCGGTGGCCGCACTGGGGATTTTCCTGTTCGTATTCTACGCGGTCGTGGCCGGCACCGCGGGCAATCTGGAGCCACGCTACCTGGCGGCGTTTGGGTTCATGCCCATCGTCCTGCCCGCCGCCATGTGGGGCTGGGAGATGCTGCGGCCCGAGATGGCGCTGCGCGCCCGGCGCCGCAACGTCGAAGCCAACCTACCCTACGCTCTGAATTTCATGGCCGCCATGGCCGCGGCCGGTGTCGTGCCCGAGGAGATCTTTGGGGCCATCGGCAAGCAGAAGGTGTACGGTGAAGTGCGGCTCGAGGCGGCGCAAATCTACCGGGACACGCGGCTGTTTGGAAAGGACCTGATCCAAGCCATGCACGATGGCAGCCGCCGCAG
>JBFKTF010000032.1:0-13786 GCA_041636435.1 Thermoplasmatota archaeon | reverse complement strand
GCTGTGGGTGTCCATCGCGCGCTGCGTCGCTGCCTTCACCTCCTCGACGGGGAAGGTCTCGGGGTTGGGAAGTCCACCAGCGAACGAGATGACGTCTGGACGCTCCGTGAGCTTCAGCAGCTCCCGGATCTCGCTCGCTTTGATGGCCTTGGCGCGTTCGCTGTAGAGCGGCGTCAGGTCCATTGCAACCAGGGGAGGGCCAGGGCTCTCAAAGCCGTTGTCCAGCCGGTCTCGATGCACGGATGTGCACGACCGGTCCGCTGCGCGTGGACATGTTCTATGCTGGCTCGAACCGTTGGGCCGTCGGGCTGGACGCCTATTCGTCCGGTTGGACGCGTTGCCCCAGGATGATGGCCCCGTCGATGCGGTTCTCCGCCGTGCGGTAGGGGTGGACCTGGATGTCCCAGGGGTTGCCATCCGGGTCCTTGGCCTCGGCGTTGCGCCGCTGCAAGGAGCGCATCACCTTCTGCACCAATTCCACGAGGTCGACGCCCCGGGGTCCGCGGGCCACGCTGACCATCTGTCCCACGTGGTCGTCGCTCAAGCCAAACAGGTGCTCGGCGCCCCGGGTGTAGCGCGTGATGCGCATCTTGTTGTCGATGAGAATCAGGGGCATGTCCACGATGTTCATGATGTTCATCATGTCGTCGTTGACCTTCTGGATCTCCGCGTTGCGGTGGACCAATTCGTCGTTGAGGGTCCGCAGTTCCTCCGTGGTGGATTGCGATTCCTCCGTGGCGGTCTGCAGTTCCTCGTTGGTGGACTGCAGTTCCTCGTTGGTGCTCATCGCCTCTTCGTTGGCCGCACGCAGCTCCTCGAGGGTCGTCTCGTAGTCCTCGACGACGGCGTCCAGGCGGGCCTCTGCCTCCGCCACGCGATGGCGCAGGATGCGGTTCTCGTGCCGCACGCCGCCAAACAGCACGTCCATGACGCTGGCGCTGTCCTTGGGCAACGGCGTGGCGTGCTCCACGAGCATGGGTTCACGGAACGCGATGATGGCGTGGCTCGCATCATGGCCCACGGGGAAGATGTGCACGATGCCGCGCACGTCTTGCCCGTTTTCGTGGATGAACGTGACATCCAGCGGCTTGGGCTTGCCGCGGCGCCAAATCGCCTCGACGCCGCGTCGGATGTCGGCGGCGCCGCCGCGCAACACCCGCAGCAGGGTCGGTTCGCCAGTGCCATGGCCAAGGCGCAGGAACCGATCCGATTCGCCGCGCACGCTGACGATGCGGTACTGGCGGTCGATGATGACACTGGCGCGGACCAGACCATCCAACAGTTGTCGGTCCGCGACGCGGACCACGTCGGCTTCGTCGCCGCGCGGCGCCTCCGTCAAGACGCGGTCGCCTTCGGGGATGCCGGGTCGCCGGAACGGCGTGCGCAGCCGCAAGGACGGCGACGCCGTGCCTTGCCGTTTCTCGTAGATGCGGTTGTGGGCATCCGTTTCGCGGAAGCCCGCCAGTTCACGGCCAGGGGTCTCCGCGCTCCCCAACACCAGGAAACCACTGGCGCGCAGGGCGTAGTGGAGCACGCCGATGGCTTGGCGCTGGGCGGCGGGCTGCAAGTAGATGAGCAGGTTGCGGCACACCACCAGGTCCATGCTGGAAAATGGCGGGTCGCTGGTGATGTCGTGGACCGCGAAGATCACCATGGAGCGGATGTGCTTGGCAATCTGGAACCCGCCTTGCGATTGCGCGAAGTACTCCTTGCGCATGCGCATGGGGACCGGCTCCAGGTCCTTGGCGGAGAACATGCCCAAGCGCGCCTTGCTGATGGTGGGTTCGCTGATGTCCGTGGCGAAGATGTTGATTGGAATCCGCAGGTTGTGGTCCCGCTGGAACATGTCAATCATCATCGCCAGGGAGTACGGTTCCTCGCCCGTGGAGCAGCCGGCAACCCAGAGGCGCAGGGGCTCCTTGTTTTGGCGATCCAAGAGCAGCGGCTTCAGGACGCGCTCCCTGATGGCGTCGTAGACGTCGGGGTCGCGGAAGAACCCCGTGACGTGGATGAGGGCGTCCTCGTACAACTTGTGGATCTCGTCCTTGTTGTTCCCAATGTACTCCAAGTACTCCTTCAGATCCTTGCACTGGGTCATCAGGACGCGGCGCTGGATGCGCCGATCCAAGGTCTCTTGCTTGTACTGGCTCAAATCGACGCCCGTGGCTTGCAGCACGAGGCGGATGAGGCGTCGCCGTTCAGTCTCGCCGTGGTCGGCGACGCCGTCGACGGGGTGTTGGAAATGTTGGGCCAGGCGCGCGATGTGCTTGGCCATCTTGTCGGGGCTGAGGATGAAGTCCACGAACCCGGTGCGGATGGCGTTGCGGGGCATCTCCGGGTAGCCGGCGGAATCAAGGTCTTGCGCGAACGTGAAGCCGTCCGAGCGGCGCACCGCCACGAGCCCATCGCGGCCGTCGCTGAGCGTGCCGCTCAGGATGACGGCCATGGCGCGGTCGCGCATCTCGTCGGCCAAGCTGTTCAAGAACTGGTCGATGGCGCCTTGATGGCCGGGGCCCGGGGGCCGCGGCGTGAACCGGAAGTGGCCGTCGTTGAGGCTGATGAGCTGGTCCGGGGGGATGACGTACACCGTGTTGCCCTTGACCATGATGCCGTCCTCGGCTTCCATGACGCGCATCTTCGTGACGCGGCCAAGCAGGGAGGCCATCTGGGACTCGTGTCGAGGGTCCAGGTGTTGGATGATGACGAAACCGAGGCCGGTGTCGTCGGGCATCGCCTTGAACAACGCCGACAACGCCTCCAGGCCACCCGCCGATGCGCCGATGCCCACAATCGCCGTCGGGGCCTCCGGATTGGTGGGGCGAGGGGCCTCCACAATGATCTCCCTGGGCTCCGCCTCCTCGCCCTCGGCATCGGACAGCTCAACGTCCAGCTCTTGCCCTCCCTTCGGCTCGGCCACTGCAAAGGAGACGCCCGGAGTGCGTTTAAGACCTATTCCACGATGATGCGGTAGCCAGTGGCGGGTGCGCCTATGGCGACGGTGTTGTGTTGCCTGGCAGGTGTCGAGAGATGCGCTCCCGTAACTCCTTCTGAATCGTTGGGACGCTGCGGTCGGCGTTGAGCGTCTCAAACGGGTAATCGCGCCCCAGCTCCTCAATGATCTTGCGGACCCGCTTCTGGTACACGACGAAGCTGCGCGTGTAGTGTTTGTCCAGGCCCAAGTCCATGCCGGCTTCCCAGTGGTCCAACTGGCCGTACTTGTGCAGGGCCCGCTCCAAGAGGCGTTTCGGGGCGGCGCGCATGTAGTACACTGCATGAGGTTGCAGCAGGCTCTCGTATGCGGTGGCCAGCCAATCCCGGTCGCAGCCGCGCACCATGGAGCGCGCCATCAACGAGTGGATGTATCGGTCCGCCAACACCACGCACCCAGCGCGCAGCGCGGGAATCATCTGGTTCTCCAATTGGTCATAGAGATCCGCCGCATAGAACAGCGCCATGGTCTTGGGGCGCAACAGGTTGCCCTCTTTGGCGGCGTCCAACTCGGGGCCGGCCAGGCTGCTGCGGCTCAACCCGACGGTCGCCACGGCATGGCCATTGGCCTCCAGCCATTGCCGCAGGAACGCGATTTGCGTGGAGCGCCCCACGGCGTCGGGGCCTTCGATGACGAAGAGCCGGCCCGTGAGGTCGTCCAAGTCCATGCGGGCTCCGGGACGGCCAAACGGCTGCAGGGGGGCGTGCGTCATTCGGACCACCCCCACGGCACGCGGTCGCCCTTGTACTTGAACGCGTCCAGGTCGATGCTGGACTTGACCAGCTTGCGGGTCTCCTTTTGCAGGTCGTGGATTTCCTTGGTGCCGTCCAGGATGGTCAGCCCGAACTCGTCGGCCATGCCATCGTATTGGTCCTTGATCGCGGATTGGAAGATGCGGAAGGATTCCTCCACGGTGTCCGCCAAGCCGAGGTCCATCCCGGCCTCGTAGAACTTGAGTTCTGGTCGGCCGCGGAGGATGCGGCCCAAGGCGATGTCCTTCGGGACTTGGTAGTAGAATGTGATGTCGGGGGTGGCGATGCCGTTGTAGAGGTTCAGAATCCAGTCCCGGTCGCAGCCCCGCACGCCGTCACGGGCCAATGCGGTGTACAAGTAGCGGTCGCACAGCACGATGTAGCCCGCTTCGAGCATGGGCAGAATCTGGCGCTCGTAGCGGTCGAAGAAGTCGGCGGCGTGGATGAGGCTGAACGTCGAGGGCGTCAGCTTGCCCGTCTGCTTGCCGCGCTTGGTGGCTCCGGCGATGAGTTGGCTGCTGTTCCACTCCGTGAAGAACACCTTCAGGTGCTTTGCCTTGAGGTATTCGTAGAGGAGCCGGATCTGGGTGGACTTGCCGGAGCCGTCCATTCCCTCCACGGCGATGAGCTTGCCAGGGGTTGCCACGCGATGCACAACGCAACGGCTTCCTTAGTCATGCTGCCAGGAGAACTCGGTCGAACAGGTCCAACAGCACCCCTTCGCGCAGGCCCCAGCCGGGCACCAGAATCTGCTGGGCTCCCATCAGATCGGCGACCCGGCCGTAGATGATGGCGGCGGGCACGATGACGTCCACGCGGTCCGCGCGCAAATCGAAGAGGTGGCGGCGGCGCTCCGGGCCGGTGCTCTCCAGCCGACGCCGCAGGTCGTGCAATTCGCGCACGGTCATCTCCACTGGTTCGCCCTTGCGGGGGCGGTGCCCGGCGATGCTGGCCAAGGCGTTGATGTTGCCGCCCGTGGCCGCCAAGCCCGCGGCGCCCACGGCGTCGAGGTGGTGGTCGGCCACAAAGGTGTCGACGTCGGCATGGATGGCGCGCAACAGCTCCGCCCCCTCCAGGTCGTCGTGCTCCTCCAAGCAACGCACGGTGCCCAATGGATGCGACTCGGTCCAATGCACCGTGTCCTCGTCCACCAGGGCAATCTCCAGGCTGCCACCGCCCAGGTCGACGGTGAGCCAAGGGCGGCCGTCCCATGGAATGCGGTGCCGCAGGGCCCGGTGGATGAGGCGCGCTTCGTGGTCGCCATCGATGACGTCGATGGCGATGCCGGCATCGGCCCGCGCACGGGCGACGAAATCGGCGCCATCGGATGCTTCCCGCACGGCGCTTGTGGCCACGGCCCGGGTCGCTTGGACGCCCAGCGACTCCGCCTTGAGGCGGAACGCGTCCAACTCGTTGATGGCGTCGTCGACGGTGGCCGCATCGAGGTGGCCCTCCGTGTAGGTGTGGTGGCCAAGCCGCACCGGCGCGCGGCGGCGATGCAAGGCCTGGAATCCATCGTGGGTGCGTCGACCCACGAGGAGGCGCATGCCGTTGCTGCCGATGTCGATGGCGGCCGCTACGGGGTCCACGGTGGGTGCAGGGCGTCTTGCTAAAGAACCGCGATGGGGGGCTCTAGCGGCTCAGCATCGCGCGCAGGCGGTCGCCCGCGTTCTCTGCGTAGTCGGCGATCTTGGAGATCTGCAGGGTGAGCTTCATGAGGTGGTAGGTCCCCATGGGGCCGATTTCTTCCTCGCTCTCCTGCTGGAACAACAGGCGGCTTAGCTCCGCGCCCAGCACGTCGGTCTCGTGCTCGAGTTGGTGGACGCGGTGGACCAGTTCCTTCTCCTGGTCGCGTTCGCGCTTGACGAATCCAGTCTCGACCAAGTCGTCGAGGTTGGAGACGGCTTCGCCGTAGGCGGCGATGGTCTCGGCCACCTTGTCCATGAGTTGGGCCAGGCGCTCACCGACGGGGCCGTTGACCTTGGTGGGGCGCATGGACATCCAGATGGCGGCGTCTTCGGCCTGGTCCAGGATGCCGTCTTGGCTGCTCAACGCTTGCAGGAACAACGCCTTGTCCACCGGCATGCGGACGTTGCCGGGCAGGTGGTTGCGGATGTTGCTCTTGATCTCGTCCGCCGCCAGCTCCAGGGCGCTGACCTTCTTGGCCAGCTCCGCGGTCTTGTCGTGGTCGCCGGCGATGAAGGCGTCCGTGGTCTCCTTGAGCGCTTGGATGCACTCGTGGATCTTGGCGGCGTGCTCGCCGAGACCCGCGATGGGGCTCTTCTGGCGGAAGGTATCGAAGATCGGTGCGCGGAAGTGCTTGGTCATGGATATCCCCTAAGCTCCGAAGGTGTTCTTGAAGAAGAGGTATAGAAGACCCGACATCAAGCCGGCGGCCGGAAGGGTCAGTAGCCAGGAGGCAACGATGTCGCGCAGCACCTTCAGGTCGATGGCAGCGACACCACGGGCCAGTCCGACACCCAGCACGCTGCCGACCAGAATCTGGCTGGTGCTCACCGGGATGCCCTGGGTGGTGGCCAGGATGATGGTGGCGGCAGCGGCCAGTTCGGCGGCGAAGCCCCGGCTGGGGGTGATCTCACTGATCTTGTTGCCGATGGTGAGCATGACGCGCCAGCCCCAGGTCGCGAGACCGAGCACGATACCGACACCACCGACGAGCAGCACCCACGTGGGCAGCAGCGCCTTGCTTGGGAAGACACCGGGGTCGCTGTTGGCGACCGCGACGATGCCCGCCAAGGGGCCGATGGCGTTGGCCACGTCGTTGGCGCCGTGGGCGAAGGCGACGCTGGCCGCGGTCACAATTTGCAGGGCGATGAAGCGGTTCTCGACGAGCTTGTAGAGCTGCTTGTTGTCTGTGTCGGGGCCGTGCGTCGGGTGGGCTGCTCCACGCATGCGGAAGCGGATAATCAGTTCCGCGGCGAGCGTGATGCCGCCGGTGATCAGGATGAAGCCCAGGATGCCGGTCTCTGTGAGCACGGTGTTGCCTGCGGCGTTCTTCTCGATCCAGCCCAGGTCCTTGTACCACGAGGCGTTCTTGAGGCCCTTGAGGAGCGTGGCCAGCACGATGATGGCGACGTCCAGCAGGATGAACAGCCAGCGCCACTTGTTGACGGCGCTCAGGGGGTCCTTGGAATTGAAGATGACGAGCTTGATGAGCCAGAAGAGCGCGAAGGCAATCAGGCCACCAAGCAGTGGAGCAAAGAGCCACGATTGGACGATCTCAATGACCTTGTCCCAGGCCACCGCGTCGCCGGCGTTGCTCCAGCCGTAGAATGTGCCGGCCGCGAACATGCCGGCACCGATGACACCGCCCACGATGCTGTGGGTGGTGCTGACGGGCATGCCGAAGTAGGTGGCGATGGTGAGCCAGATGGCGGTGCCCAGCAGGGCCGCCAGCATGCCGTAGATGTACAGTTCGTTGCTGAACACCACGTCGCCGCCGCCCTGCATCAGGGTCTGGTTGGCGGTCATGTTGCCCATGGGCATGGCCGTGGTGTTGTGTTTGGCGAAGGCGACCTCGGGGTCCAGGATCTTCTTGCGGACGGTGTCCGTCACTTCGCCGCCGGCCAAGATGGCGCCCGCGAACTCCATCACGGCGGCCACGATGATGGCGTTCTTCAGGCTCAAGGCCTTGGATCCCACACTGGTCCCCATGGCGTTGGCCACGTCGTTGGCACCGATGGTCCAGGCCATGTACAGGCCAAACAGGCCGGCCAGTGTCAGAATGATGGGGAGGGAAAGGACTCCGAAGTCCAGCATCGCGCGGCGCTGTCCCGGCCACTAGTCATGGACTTCCTATTGAGACTCAATAGAAGATGTAGTTTGCACGGGAAGCGGCGTCATGGGCAACGCACGCCGGCTTCGTCGATGGCGACAAGCGCCCGGTCCTGCAGCCAATCGATGGCCGATTCCAAGGCGCCGTGGTCCTGGATGCGTTGCTGCATCTCGGGCCAACTCAGCCTGCCTTCCTTGCGCAGGTCGCGCAACAAGCGGTAGGCCAACGGGTTCAGAATGGCCACCACCGGAAGCCACGGGGGCGGTTTGTCTGTTCCAGGTTCCAGTCCAATGCTTCATTCGACAAGTCCATGCCGGGGGGCAGGTCGCTTGCCGGTCCTTCATGTGCATCCCAGGGCACAATGGATTCTATTGGCCGCGGGGGATGGATGCAGGCCTCGTTTGTAGCGGTCTATGCGCGCCCGGGCCGCCAGAGCACCTCGTCGTGCCCCAAATCCTTGGCCGCCCACCGGGACCACACGAAGAACGCATCCGAGAGGCGGTTCAGGTACCGCACCTCGTCGGCGCCGCAGTCGCCTCGGGCATGGAGCGCCACGCAGAGGCGCTCCGCGCGCCGGCACACGGTCCGGGCCAGGTGCAGGCTGGCGTTGAGCTTGCTGCCTCCGGGCAGCACGAAGTTGCGCAGCGCCGGCAGGTCGACTGCGTCCATTTCCTGCTCCAGCCGTTCCACGTGGGCCGCGCCCAGCCGGGGCATGGCGTCCGACTGGTCTTGGGGCAGCGTGGCCAACAAGGAGCCCAGGTCGAACAACTCGTTTTGGACGCGCTCCAGGATGGCGTCCAGGTCCCGGGGTCGTCCAGCGTCGTGCAGTTCGGCACGGGCCATGCCCACCACGGCGTTCAGCTCGTCGACGGCACCATAGCAATCGATGCGCAGGTCGTCCTTGCGCACGCGCTGCCCGCCCACCAGGCTGGTCTCGCCCTTGTCGCCGCCGCGGGTGTAGACGCGCGTGATGCGGTCGCTCATCGGGGCGGCCACGGGCGGCGCCGGTTTAGACACTACCCGATGGGCACCAAGCGTGCCCGTTCCACGTCCCGGTCCCGCTCCAGCGCCTCGGTCAAGGTCGCGATGCGGTCGGCGGGCCCGCCGACGATCAGGACGTCCATGCAGACCTCCGGTTCGCAATGGGTGTGCATGAGGCTCAACACCACGTCGTGGAACGCATGGCGGATGTCGCTGATGCGGGCCTCCTTGCCGTGGCGGTACACGATGGTGATGCTGCCGTGCACGTGGCCCTCCGTCGGGTGGCGGCGGTCCTGCAAGTAGTGGCGGACGGCGGCGCGCAAGTACTGGCTGCGCCCCTTGTATCCGTCCTGCTCAATCGCCTCGTCCATCTCCTCGATTAGGCCATCGGGGAGGCTGATGCTGACCACGCCCATGCTATGAACCAATGGCCAGGGATTCATAATCGCGGCGCGGACGTTCCAATGTCCCATCGGCAAACCCCTTCAAGGGGGAGATTCCCTTGGACTCTTGATGCGGCTCGTGGCCCTCGCCCTCGTGGCGGCCGTTGCACTCGCCGGATGCACCGCGACGGTGCAGTCCACGGACGGCGCTGCCGCGGTCACCGTGCGGGCCAGCTTCGATGACCGCAGCACGTACTACACGGGTGACGAGGTGGTCTTCACTGCCCAAGCCACGCCCGGCGCCATCGTCACTTGGGACTTCGGCGACGGCACCGGCGGCACGGGATCCACAGTGACCCACACCTACAACGTCGCGGGCATCTACACCGTCACCGTCCGGGCCGAGGTCGACGGCATCGCCGCCGGCGACCGCCTCAGCGTCACCATTCGTGATCTCTACGGTGGCACCCCGCAACCGGTCGAGCCAAGCGAACCGGCCGAGCCCGTCGAACCCGGCCAGCCCGTGGCGCCCGCGCCCGTCGTTTCGCCGGCGCCAAGTGCCTACAATGTCACGCTGCCCAACGGTGAACCCACCGCGGGCGAGGCGGTCCTCCTGCAATTGGAAGGTCCCTCCGAGCCCGGGCGCTGGACAATCTGGGCTGGTGAGCAGGTCTACTCCCTCGACTTCAACGGCGCCCCGGCCATGCTGGAAGTGCCTACCGAGAGCGCCGGCGCCCAACAATGGGGTTGGCTCGTCGAGACCGACGAGGACCACTACGGCATGCTCGAATTCGACATCTGGGGCGTCCCCATCGAATGGAGTGAACCCACCAGCGAGCAATGGCTCCGGCCCGGGGCCCAGACCATCTTCGATGGCGCCCAGTGCACAGTCAATTTCCTCTACCACTACAAGTGGTACCGCTTCTTCATCGGCAGCGCCGCCCACTGCATTGACGACGTGGACATCAACGACGTGTGTGGCAGCAAACCCAGCGTCGAGTTGGGTCGCCAGCCCGTCGTCGAATCATTTGGTGGCGATTCCGTGCGCACCAAGATTGCCTACAGCTCCTGGCTCACCATGCACGAGAAAGGCGGGGGTTCCTGTCCGGCCAACGACTTCGCCCTCTACGAGCTTGGGCCTGAGGCGCAGAAGCACATGCACCCCAAGGCGTACTTCTTCGGCGGCCCCACGGCGCTGGCAGAAGATGGCTACGCCACGGGCACCACCTTGTACGGCTTCGGCGCCACGGGCCTGCGCGGCAACCAAGGCATCGCCTACCCGGGCCAAGACGTTGTCAACGCCAAGCGCGGCGCCAGCCTGGGTGTCAACGGATTCTACCAACAAGTGTACTACGCCACGCCTGGCATCCCCGGCGACTCCGGTGGCCCCGCCTTTGGCCCCGGCGGCGAGGCTCTCGGCGCGGCGTCCGTCATCTACACGTATCCGGCCGCGGGCAGCAACGGATACACCATCATCAGCAAGGCGCTGGACTACATGGAGAAGAAGGAAGGCTGGGCCCCCGACCTGGTCACCTACGACGACTTCTCTGGCCTCGGCGCCTGACCGGACGCCTCAAGCCGCCGGCGCCGATGGCCGGACATGGATGGAGCGGACTTGCTGCGGCTCATCAGCGAACCGACGCGCCACGCCATCCTGGACACGCTGCGCAGCGGCGAAGCGACGGTCACGCAGATCACGGCGCGCACCGAGCGCAGCGCCAGCAACGTCAGCCACCACTTGCGCCTCCTGAAGGACGCCGGCTTGGTGCGCAGCCGACCCGAGGGGCGCATCCGGCACTACCGCATCGCCGACCCCCAACTGCTGCGCTTGTTGGATCAGGTGGATGCCTTGGCCCAGCGCATGGGGCGCGTCGCGTTCTACAGTGGACTGCGGCTCCCCATCGATCCGGGCTTCCACGGCTATGGGTGACCCCAATCTCAATAGATTCTATACTGCGTGGCTACTAGGGGGAATCGGGAGACCCTGCCGTGGAACTCAGAAAGATCCAGGTCACTGGAGGCAGCACGCACGTCATTTCGCTGCCCAAGAAGTGGGTCGACCGCAATGGCCTGCAGCGCAGCGAGACCCTCGCCATCCACGAGGAACCCGATGGCAGCTTGCTCATCGTGCCCCACAGCGACATGCGCCCCCGGCAACGCCGGGTCGACATCCGCGTCGAGGATCCGGTCCAACCGGACCACCTTGTGCGTCGGCTCGTCGGAGCCTACCTGGCCGGCGCCGACATCATCCACTTGCAAGCATCGGGCCGCCTGGATCCCAAGGTCCACGGCATCGTCCGAGACACCATCCGCGACTTGGTGGGCGTCGAGGTCCTCGAGGAAACCGCCGACAGCCTGACCCTGCAAGACCTCGTGGGGGTCAGCGACATGGATTTGCGCAAGACCGTCACGCGCATGCACCGCATCGCCCGGCTCATGTTCGACGGCGCCATCAGCGCCTTCGCCGAAGGCGACCACGACATGGCCAAGGACGTCGCCCGCCGCGACGACGAACTGGACCGCCTCGAATGGCACGTCAGCAAGCAGATGCACGCGCTGCTGGAGACGCCCCGCCTGGCGGCGCGCCTGCAGATTCGGCCGGCCGAGGCCCTCAACCTGACCCTCATCGCCCGCGCCCTCGAGCGCATGGGCGACCACGCCAGCAAGATTTGCAAGAACTTGCCCGACACCCCCGTGCCCGACGTCATCCAAGACAGCCTCATCGCCCAGGCCGACGTCGTCAAGGGCATCTGGGACGAAGCGTTCTCTGCGCTGAAGCGCGATGACTTTGGCCAAGGCAGCAGCGCCGTCGACGCCGGCAAGGCCGCGTCCGCCTGGAAGACGCGATTCAGCCAAAGCCTGCAGGACCTGCCCGGTGAACTGGCGGAACCGTTGACGATTCTGGCCGATTCCGTCGACCGGGTGCGTGGCTACGCCATCGACATCGCCGAGACCGCCATGAACCAGACCTTCCAGAAGGAAGCCCAGGCCTAAGGACGATTGGGCCCGAAGGACGCGCACGCGTCGAGCGGGCCTTAAAACCTCAGAACCGGTCGTCCCATCGTATGCGGATGGTCCCCTTTGTGACCTTCGAGTGCGCACCCGGTGAGGTGCTGCCCGAGCCGCTGCAAGAAATGGACATGGTGATTGCCCGGCCCGTCAAGCAAGCCGGGCGCGTGCTGTTGCCCTTCCAGTTCGTCGCCCGCGACGTCACGTTGGAGCAGCGCAACCAAATGGAATCGATGATGGAATCCGACATGTACGGATTCCACACCAAGTACCACGACCCCATCACGGGGCGGTGGGAAGCCGAAGGTGCATTCGACATGGATGAGGCCCAGACACCGGGCATGCAACTCATCCCGGACATCATGGAACACTGCGACCTGCCGTGGCTCCATATCCGCGGGGGTCAACTGCACATCCGCCTCGTCCCATTCACCGACCTGGACGCCTTGCCCATCCAGTCCAAGGTGGAGAAATTCCTGAAAATCGGTGGCGCCGGTCGCAAGGTCATCCTCAGCTACCAGGACTACCGCGAGTACCAGCGATGGAAGGAACGCTTGGCTCCACCGGACCAAGTGCGGCCTCGCTCGTTGTTCTGATGCGAAGCCTGAAACGACGGCGGCGGGATGGGCTCGCATGGACCTGACCCGCGACGAAGCCGTCTACATGTTGGCCTACGCGATGGCCGCAGCCGACGGCGAGGTCACGTCCGACGAAGAGGAATCCATCGCCAAGCGCTTGGAAGGTCGCTATCCGCGCATCCCTTCGGAACGCCGCCGCCAACTGCGTGAAGCGGGCGTGGCTGCCTACAGCCAAGCCACCCCGGCCATGGTGAGCGTCGCCCAAGCCCTGGGCGACAAGCAGGAGCGCCAAGAGGCCCTGGCGTTCGTCATCGAGGTCGTCTTCGCGGACGGCTCCTTCGATCCCGGCGAAATGGCGCAGGTCCAAGAAATCGCCGACGCATTGGACATCGACCGCGGCATCATGTCGCAGTTGCTTGCGGCCCACACATAACTTGGCCATACCTTCAAGGCCGGCCCGCCCGTTGCTGGCTCCGTGTTCCAAGACGACGTCGAACGCCTGTACTTTGTCTGCAGCTACATGGCCCATGCCGATGGCCAATTGTCGCCTGCGGAGGTGTTGGCCATGTTGCAACGGGTCCGCGTGCGGGGCTCCTTCCTGGACCAACTCGACCGGCAACGCCTCGACGAAGCGGCCCGTGCCGGCGATGCGGCGCAGCAGGTCCGCCTCGCCATCGAGGGGGCCACTCCAACCGCCCGCGCCGACTTGCTGGCCGTCGCCCAAGAGATTGCCATGGCCGATGGCGTCGTCGAACGCACGGAAGTCGAGGCGCTGCAAGCCATCGTCGACGCCATGCGCAACGAGGCGTGAGGGGCACACCACAGCGTTCATCAATCGCCAGCCCTTCTGTTGGCCTGGATGGAATGCACAGTGCGGAGGAGCCAATGGCTCTGAAGCTCCTACAGCAGCTGAGCCTCGGCAAGTGGCTGAGCGGCGTCTTCGGCAAGAAGCACGCCCGCATCGGCATCTACGGGCCGCCCAACGCCGGCAAGACCACGCTCGCCAACCGCATCAGCCGCGACTTCACCGGTGAAACCGTCGGTTCCGCCAGCCCCATCGCCCACGAGACCCGCCGCGTCCGCAAGAAGCAGGACATTGACCTGCGCGCGGGCAACGCCAAGCTCCACATCGATGTCATCGACACCCCCGGTGTCGCCACCCAGATCGACTTCCACGAATTCGTGGAAGACCACGGCATGGACGAGGACGAAGCGCGTCGCCGCGCCAAGGAAGCCACCGAAGGCGTCATCGAGGCCATCCGCTGGCTCGACGACGTCGACGGCGTGCTGCTGGTGAT
>JBFKTF010000031.1:0-13879 GCA_041636435.1 Thermoplasmatota archaeon | reverse complement strand
GCCAGGGCCATGCCGTGTCCGCCGAATTCGTGCGGTTCGTCCTTGGCTTTCTTCATGGCGATGCCGCCCATGATGGCGGCCGCGATGCTTGGCAGGACCGGGAAGACGCAGCATCCCACGATGCCCAGGACCAGGCTGGCGATGGCCATGCCCTGCTTCTGGGGTTGGCCCGGCGCCGTTCCCGGGGGCGCGGCCGTGGATGCGGCCGTGGGCATGGCGGTGTGGGTCGGTTGGCTCGGTGCGGTTTGTCCCGTGGGCACGGGTGCGGAGAAACCGCAGGTGGGGCAGCTCATCTCAGCGCCAGGGGTGGCGGTGACCTGGGTCTTGCAACGAGGGCATTCGACCTTCACGGCGTGGGGACGGAACGGGGTTGGTTTAGCCGCTTTCCATCCGTTGCACGATGAGGTCCACGGCCTCGGGCAGGCCGCTGGCGATGACCGCATCGAGGCGCTGTTCGACGAGGGCCTTCTCCAATTGTTCCTCCGAGTCCGTGGTGGCCAGGAGGATGGCCGGGATGCCAAACGCGTTGGCGGCCATGGCGTCCTTGGGTTTGTCCCCCACCATGACCGCGCGGGACTTGTCGACCGTCCAACCCGTGGCTTCGAGGGCCTTGGCGCCGTCTTCCAACATGCCGGGGCGGGGCTTGCGGCGGCGGTGGGGCCAGTAGGTGGGGGCGAAGGCGGCCTCCATGTGGTCGAGTCGTCCGCCGGCCTTGGCCAGTTCGTCTTGCATGCGGCGGTTGACGCCGTGGATCATGCCGGGCGTCGAGAGCAGCAGCCCCACGGTCGGTTGGTTGGTGCACAGGCACGTCCGGACGTCGGGCCGGTTGAGCCGAGCGAAGGCGTCTTGGACGCCCGGAAGCCAATGGAAGTCCTTCCAGTGCCGGACGGCGACCGGGGGGTGGTGGTTGAAGACGCCGTCGCGGTCCAGGAAGACGGTCCAATCAGCCACGCAAGTCACCCAGCGTGGTCTCCCGCTCGGCGTAGGCGTTGTGCTTGTGGATCGATTCCTCGGCCTCGCTGCTGGCAAACACGGCCGCGTCGTCGGGCAGGTCCGTGAACGTGGCTTGCACCTGGTAGAGCACCTCGCGCACCACGTCCTCGACGAACTTGGGCGACTCGTGGGCCTGGATGACCAAGTCGCCTTCGTCGCCGCGCTTGAGGAGCCCGTAGGTAGGGGCGGAGAGGGCCTTCTCGGCCAAGCCGACCAGGTCGGCGGCCTCGATGTCCATGCCTTCGGGCACGTCCATGACGAGCTTGACGCGGTTGCGCTGGTTGTGGGTGATGAAGGGAATGTCCTCGGTGGCCGGGGTGCCGGCCTCGGCGAACTTGTGGCGCGCGGTCTCCATGGCGCAGGGGCAGGCGCTCATGCCGACCACTTCGACGCCCACGCGGCGGCGCACGTCTTGCCCACGAACGCCGTAGGCTTCGGCGGTGAGTCCGAACGCTTCCAGGGTGTCCTTGCCGCCGTGGTTCTGCTTCATCAGGAACAGGTCGGCGGCGGCGCGGACGTCCGCGTCGCGGGCGTACTCGTGCTTTTCGAGCAGGCGGTTGACCAGGCGGCGGCACAGGTTCTCGAGGCTCTGGGCCTCGCGGTCGACGATTTCCTCGTCGAGCACGTCGGCCAATGCCTCCAAGTTGCGGCTCATGTGGGTGCCCTTCTGGTCGCTTGGTAGGTCAACGAACATGTCGAAGGCCGCCACGACGGTCTGCGGGTCTTGGCCGGGGCGGTGCACGGTGACCGGCTTGCGCACGTTGCGCACGCCGACGCGAGTCAGCTTGTACGGGCGCGGGGCGGCACTGGCCTGGACGTCGGGACTGTCCACGACCGCGCGACCCCTCCCTTGGATTTGAATGGCCCCATCAGCAGAGGAGCCAGATCCAACCGGCGGCCAGGGCGACGCCGATGGCGGCGGCCAACAGGAACGGCACCATGAAGCGGGTCTTGCGGGTCTTGTGGCGGACCGCCAAGAACCCCAGCAAGGCGCCCGGGCCGGCCCCGAACAGCGCCAAGGCGATGAAGGTCCGCTCCGGGATGCGGTCGTTGCCCGTCGTGCGTCGGCGCTGCGCCCTGGAGCCGTGTCGTTGGGCCTGTTTCTTGTCGTGGATGGCCAGACCATAGCCTGCGGCGTTCATCACAAGGAGAAAGCCCAGAAGCAGCCAACAGGAGAGCAACGCGCCCAGCCAGCCTTGTAGCGGCGATGAAGGCATCGCCCGCGTGTTTTCTTCGGCGGGGGGTTAAGTAAGCGAGGTCGATGGGTCGACTAGGCGCATCGGCGACCACCACGGAGAAGGCAGGGGAGCCGTCTTTGTCATTCACCGATGCGTCTTGTCCGCAAGGGCAGCAGCACGACACACCACACCCACACGCGCATCGGCTCCCCTGCCACTCCACCCTTTTGGGCCGGTTTCGACCGGCCACAACCCTTTCCAACGACCCTCTGTGGGCCGCCTGATGATGGAACTCCGAATCGATGGATGGCGCAAGGGCATCCGCTTCAGCTCCGCCCACATCACGCCGGAGCACAAGAAGTGCGGCCGCCTGCACGGGCACACGTACGCCATCCACTTGCGCATGCGCGGCAAGCAGGACGATTTTGGCATCGTGCTGGACTTCGGCATCATCAACGAGATCCTCAAGGAAATCGGCGACGAGATCGACCACCTGGTCCTGATTCCCACCAAGAGCAACCACTACTCGGATCTGGATGTGGGCGACGAGGAAGTGACCTTCCGCGTCACGGACCCCTACACGGGCGAGCCCAAGCAGTTCCGTTTCCCCCGCCAGGACTGCGCCATGCTGGACATCCCCAGCACCACGGCGGAGGACCTATGCAAGTACGTGTACGACGAGTTCATGCGCCGCACCCCGTTCAAGACCGAGACGTTCTACGTCGAAGTCGGCGTCGACGAGGGCTACGGCAAGGGCGCCTGGTACTCGGACGAGCAAGGCGTGCGCGTTGAATCGTGAGTCATCCGCGCATGTCCTTTAAGCAAGGCAACAGTGGAGGACACGTGGCCGGTGAACGCGCCGTCGTGCTGTTGTCTGGAGGTCTTGATTCGACCACCGTGGCAGCGATGGCCAAGGCCTCCGGCAAGGAACTGTACGCGCTGAGTTTCGACTACGGCCAGCGCCACGACAAGGAATTGGAGTGCGCCAAGGCCGTGGCCGAATCGCTGGGCGTCGTGCGCCATGAAGTGCTGCGTTTGCCCTTGGGCGCCCTGGGGGGCTCGGCACTGACCGACGCCGCCATTGACGTGCCCGACGCGCCCCCGGCGGACGCCATCGGGACCGACATTCCGGTCACGTACGTCCCCGCCCGCAACACGGTGTTCATCGCCTTTGCTTTGGCGTACGCCGAGGTGGTCGATGCCCAGGAGATTCACTTGGGCGTCAATGCGATGGATTACTCGGGCTACCCCGACTGTCGCCCCGAATACATCGCCGCCTACCAGCACGTGGCCGACCTGGCCACCAAGCAAGGCGTCGAAGGCCATGGGCCCAAGCTGGTGACGCCGCTCATTGACATGAGCAAGGCCGACATCGTGCGCGCCGGGCTCGAGGCGGATGCACCGCTGCACCTGAGCTGGTCGTGCTACCGCGGCGGCGAGGAAGCCTGCGGCACCTGCGAATCCTGCACGCTGCGCCTCAAAGGCTTCGAGGCTGCGGGTAGCAAGGACCCCATCGCCTACGCAGGAGGCCACTGATGGGGCTGTGCGGTTCCGTCACTTGCAGCGAATTCTTCCTGGGCGACCACACGCCGGGTGAAGCATTCGGCATCATCGCCGCGCTGCTGATGCTGGAAGCGGTGTTGAGCTTCGACAACGCCGCCATCCTGGCCGCCATGGTGCGCCGCTTGCCCGTGCACCAGCGCCGCAAGGCGTTGCTCTACGGCTTGGTCGGTGCCTACGTGCTGCGCGTCACCGCCATCTTGCTGGCGGCGTTCCTGATCAAGTACCAGGTGCTGAAGCTCCTGGGTGGTGCCTACCTGGTGTTCCTGTTCGTCAAGCACTTCGCCGACTTGATTCGCCACAAAGCCAGCGGCGGAGAACACCACTTTGGCCAACCAATTCTGGTGCGCCTCGGGGTGCCGATGCTGCTGGCCACCATCATCCAAATTGAGCTCATCGACCTGGCCTTCGCCATCGACCAGGTCATCGTCGCCGTTGGCTTCACGGACGTGCTGGGCCTGATCATCATCGCGGCGTGCATTGGGATTCTGTTCCTTCGTCTGGCCGCCGCCTTCATGGCACGCGTCATGGACTGGCTTCCGCTGTTGGAACACATGGCCTACATCGCCGTGGGATTCGTGGGGGCCAAGTTGGTGCTGCTCTTCGAAGGGCAGAAGGTGCTTGGCTGGCAGATTCCTGGCTTCAACCACGGCCACGGATACCACATCCCGGACAACATCAGCCTCATCCTGACGTTCGCCCTGTTCGTCGTGCCCGTCGTGGTCAAGCTGCTGTTCAAGTGGCCCCCGAGCGAACCCGGTAGCCACGAGGCCCACTGATGCGCATCACGGAGATGTTCTACAGCATCCAAGGCGAGGGCCGCCAGGCGGGCCTGCCCACCACGTTCGTGCGGACGACGGGTTGCCACCTGCGCTGCAGCTGGTGCGATGCCACCTACACGTTCCAAGGCGGCGAGACGAAGAGCCTCGACGAGGTCATGGAGTTCGTCGCCAGGCAACCCACGAAGGAGGTCTGCTTCACGGGCGGCGAGCCCTTGCTGCAGAAGGACGCCTGGGACTTGGTGGATCGCCTGCTGGAGGGCGGCTACTCGGTGGTCATTGAGACCGCCGGCAACATGGATTTCTCGCCCGCCAATGCCCGCGACGAGGAGGCCCGGCAGCGCCTATGCATCAGCATGGACATCAAGTGCCCCTCCAGCGGCGAGCACGAAAAGAACACCCCCGAGAAGATGGAGGACCTGCGGGTCCACGACCAGCTCAAGTTCGTCATCGCCGACCGCGCCGACTACGACTACGCCGTCGCGTTGCTTCGAGAGCGTGGCCTACCGCCGTGCCCCGTCTACTTCCACCCCGTTGGCGGCGTGGAACCCAAGGATGTCACAGAGTGGGTCCTGGCCGAGACCGAGCCGTTGCCCGTCCGCATCGGCGTCCAGTTGCACAAGCTGGTTTGGGGAGACGAGCCCGGCCGCTAGGCCGGCGAAGCTCCACGAACCCGATGGCGGCCTCGCCCCCGATGCCGTCGAGTGGTTTGGGGAGCCTGGCCGCTAGTCGAAGCTGCCCTCGGCGTCCGCCAATTCCAACTTGAATCCGCTGTCCTTGGCCAATTGCACCAGCGTGGTGATGGTGGCCCCAAGCATCAACAGGCTCGCCACGAGGCCCATCCAGAACCCAGTGATCAGACGGAATGCGCCCTCGGTGCCGTCGTTGGCGACGACGTCGCCTAGGCCCACGGCCAGCAGGATGACCCCGACGAGCCACAGCAAGGCACCCAAGCCGCCAGCGGCGGCGCCGACCTCGCGGCCCTTGCTTGCGATGAGTTGGTTCTCCATGCCGACGGCACCCACGACACACAGGCCCAAGGCGATGAGGAGCATGACGCCGCCAGCGCGCACGAGTCCGATGCCGTCCACGTCGTCCATGGCGCCACTGGAGTAAGCGAAGTCCAGGCCGCCCAGGAAGCCGCTGCCGCTGCTCTGCGTGGCAAACGCCCCCAGCCGATCGTCGGGGTTGTCGGTCTCCAAGGCCCAAGGCGTCGTCAGGGCGACGACCATGAACACAATGGCGAGGCTGGCGGCGGCGAACGCGGCGATCTCCGTCGGTCGCATTGCGTGCCCATGGACAGGACCCAAAAAAGTCACACGGCGACGGCGCCAAGCGCCACGCCGGCCAACAGGAGGCCCGCGGCAAGCAGCAAGTGGGTGCTGAGGAAGCGCACGGCGGGCGTGAACCAAGCCCATCGTTGGGCGCCGTGGGCCACGAGCCAGGCGAAGGCCAGGACCCATCCAAAGATGCCCGTGATGAGGCCCGCGACGCCGATCACGCCTTGGCTCTGCAGGAAGACGAAGCCACCGCTGAGCCACCATGCGGCTTGGTATGGGTTGGTCAAGGCCGCCAGCAGTCCGGCGGTGAAGGTGGGTCGGCGCTCGGCCACTTGGCGGGCGTCGGCGGTCCACGTGTCGTAGGCGAAGTACATCATCAGGGGGCCACCCAATGCGGCGGCGCCACGCAGGACCCCTTCGCCTTCCAGGAACTGGCCGATGCCAAAGAGCAGGACAACGAGCCAGATGACGTCGGCGACCGGCGCGCCCATGCCGACCCGGACCCCGCTGCCGCAGCCGTGCTGGGCGCTCTCCTTGGCGATTAAGGCGTTCATTGGCCCCGGCGGGGCCGCCAGACTGAGTCCCAGCGCGAGGCCCAGGACGAAGGCCAGCATCAGTAGTGGTAGTCGCGGTCGTCGTCGGCTTCCAGCTCCACGCCCAGGCCGTGCACGAGCCGGTTGACGTAGTTGAAGTACGCCGCGACCTCGGTGGCGTGCAGGATGTCTTCGTCGCTGAAGCCTGCGGCGCGCAGGGCTTCGACGGCTTCCTTGCGGCCGTTGGCGGGGTCTTTGGTGATGCCCACCGCGTAGTCGACCAATGCCTGTTCCTTGGCCTCAAGACCAGCCGAGGAGGGGTCCTTGGCGATGGCGTCGGCCACGGCCTTGTCCACGTACTTGCCCAGGGCTTCGACGTGGTGGGTGACGCAGTAGGTGCAGCCGTTGGTGCTGGACACGGCCACGGCAATCGTCTCGCGTTGTTGGCGCGTCAGGCCGCCGGCGCGGTAGATGTGCGCCATGTAGAGATCCAGGTGGGCTTGCAGGCCCTTGGGGTCGAGGCTCTGGATGCGCAGGACGTTGCTGACGCGGCCCCGCGTGCGTTGGATGTTGTCGTAGGTCTGGAACAACTTGCCTTCCGCCTCGTCCTCGTCGATCACCCGGATGTATGGCACATGCGTCGATGCCCGGTCCTGCTTATGAAGGTCCAGGGTGCGGCTCAGCGTGCAAACAACGCCCTTGGAACGACAAGTGTGCCACTCGGCTTAAGTGCCCCAACGCGACTGGAATGGCATGCGCCTCCTCGTGGCCGCCATCATCACGCTCTCCATCGCCCTGTCCGGCTGCGCCAGCTTGTTTGGTGGCCCCACCACCGCCATGCAACACCAATACGCCTTCCAAGAGGAAGCGGAGCGCCACATGGACGCCCCCATCCTCGCTGGCTTTGCCGGCATCGAGGGCGACATCAACATGACGCTGGTGGAGGAGTTCGCGAAGCAAGAGCTGGAAGAGGAAGGGGAAGACCCGGGTATCTTCGACAAGTTCGCCTTCGATTACATCAACGGCGAGCATGGCGACGGCATCACCGGCACCTGGTTCGCGGCGTATTTCCAAGACGACCGCGACGACGCGCTCCTCTTGCAATCCACGCCCGATGGCATGAACCACCACTACTTCCAGTGGGACGACGAGGTCGAACCCGAAGAAGTGGAGCACGAGGTGGAGCCCCGCACGTTGGAATCCCTCGTGACCTCGTTCATGCCCCGCCGTGCTTCGGAGGAGGTCTGCGAGGACGGCATGGACCGGACGCACGTCCCGGCCGGCATCGACTCCGACCGCGCCGCCGCCATCGCCCACGAGCAACCCGCGTTCCTGAACCACACGCAGGACGTCGATGGAGACTACATCTACGTCTACATCCCCGCGTGGACCTGGTGCTGGGATGGCGAAACCCAGACGGACCCCGCCATGTGGGGCATTGTCCACACGGACATTGACCAGTGGATCTCCGAAGACGGTGCCGAACCGAGCCTCGCCTTCGTTGGCATGTACGCCAGCAACGGCACGGTCATGGAAGCCGGCGTCCAGGTGCCATACGATTTGATTGCGGACCACTTCTGGTTCGAGGTCGAAGGCGACCTGTTGCCCAGCGCACTGGGGGGCACTGCCCACGCGACGCACGACTTCGACGTGCCCGAAGGCAGCGAGTCCCTGGACATCTACATCCACTTCCAAGGCTCCCAATTCGACACGTGGCTCACCACCCCCAGTGGCGAGCGCATCGATGTCGAGCCGTGGGGACCCACGTCGCCGATGGCCTACGAGTACCTGCGCGACATGGAGCCCGGCACGTGGACCCTGCACGGCTCCTTCGAGCACCTGGTGCCCAACGACAGCCGCATGGCGCTGGTGGACCTGTACATCTGGGTTCCCCAGGACAACGCAGAAAGCTGACCCGGACCATGGTCCGCCATGGTCGAAGCCATCTGGAACGGACAAACCGTCGCCAAGAGCGATGACACGAAGGTCGTGGAAGGCAACCACTACTTCCCACCCGACAGCGTCGACCGCAGCCTGCTGAAGGACAGCTCCACGCACACCACGTGCCCGTGGAAGGGCCAAGCCAGCTACTACACGCTGGTCGTGGACGGGCAAGAGAATCCGGACGCGGCATGGTACTACGCCGAGCCGCTGCCCGAGGCCGACAAGTTGGGCATCAAAGACCACGTGGCGTTCTGGAAGGGCGTGCAGGTCCAATAGCACGACACGTCCACACACCTTTAGTGCACAGACCCGAATCGGACCATGATGCGTGGCGTCCTCGTGGCCCTCATTGTCCTCCTAGCCGGGTGCAGCGGCTCCGCACACCAAGGCACCATGGACGGCGCCGAGGCCAGCGCGGCCGCCGCCGACGCCGTGGCGGGACGCTTCGAGTACCTGCTGTACTTGGGCACGACGGGCACGGAAGGCCCGCTCAACTGGACCGCCTACGAGGACGCGATGCGGGCCGCGGCCGATCCCGGCACCATGATTGCGGACGCTTTTGACCAAGACGTGGACAATGGCGACGCCGGCGACGGCGTCTTGGGCAGTTGGCTCTCCACGCACTTCGTCTTCGACGGCGAACGCCGCCTGCTGGGCGGTCTGTACACGCAGACCACCACCGAGGGCTCCAAGAGCGTCTACGCCCCCTTCCGTGGCCCCTACTCGGGCACCCTCGCGTTGCCGTCCCTGCACGCCGGCACCGGCGCCAAGCTGCTGGCATTCGAGATGATGCAAAACAGCCAGGGCAACACGACGCTTTGCGGGCTGACGAGCCAAGCCGACATCCGCATCGACAGCGCCACCGCCGCGGACATCGCCATGCAGCGCACGGTCATGCAGGAGCACGTGGCCAACGAGCCGAACGGCGAGTTCACCTACTACTACTTCCCACAACTTGGCGTCGAAGCCAATTGCCCGGCAACGCTGGACGTGACCAGCAACTACTGGATTGTCAGCCACGCCGACTTGGACGTCTACTTGGATGGCGGCGTCCCCACCGTCGCGGAAGTCATCATCGACGCCGCCACGGGCGAAGTCATCGACGAGGGCCTGCGCCCCGTCTTCCGCCCCGCCCCCACGGTCGTGGACCACCTCATCGAGATCCAAGACCCCCTGTTGCCGGCGGGCGGACCCAGCGAGGACCGGGTCATGTTCCCCGTGGAAGAAGGGGCGGCCCGCTTGGACGTGACCGCCTTGCGCACCCAGTCGCCCCAGATGGAACGGGATGGCTACACCCGCCTCTTGGACCCCAACGGCCTGGAATGGGGCAGCCACCCCAACAGCCGCTTGCTCCACGAGTACGCGGTGCGCGATCCAGCGCCAGGTGAGTGGAGCCTGGAATACGTCAGCTTCTCATTGGAGCCCAACGGCCAGCACGAAGTCCACGTCCGCGGCGTCGTCCATCACGTGTGACCGCACCCGTCAAATCGGGGGCCCCGGTCGAAGCATCCCTGCAGAGGTAGCCAAGCCCGGCCCACGGCGTCCGTCTTGAAAACGGATGGAGCAATCCTCGGGGGTTCGAATCCCTCCCTCTGCGCTGCATGACCGAGCGCAGCGAGGTCATGCGCAGGTTCCCAGGGCGCAGCCCGGGGTTCTGAACCCCTCCCTCTGCGCTATTCCCCGACGCGGTCGCCGTCGCCCTGCAACGTGCTGCGTGGCCCGGGGACCATGTTGACCAAGGCAATCTGGGCCAACTCGCCATCCCACCCCGCGGCGTTGACGCAGCCGTAGTCTTGGCTGAGGCTGAAGCTCTGCATGTATGGGATGCCCATGATTTGGGCCATGACGGCGCGGTTGACCCCCGCGTGGCCAAACAGGGCGATGTGGCGGTCTTGGAATTCCTCCAAGACGTCCGCCATGGCGCCCTCGATGCGCGCGGCAAACTGGCCGGCGCTCTCGCCTCCGGGGCACGGGGTGTTGGTGGGGTCTTGTTGCCACTCGGCGGCAAACTCCTCGTCGCGCGCCACGATGTCGGGCCAGCGCAGGCCCTCCCATTCGCCGAAGTCCATCTCGGCCAGTGCGGGGCGGACGTCCAGGTCCAGTTCCAAGTGGCTGGCCAATGGCTGCGCGGTCCGCATGGCGCGTTGCTTGGGGCTGCTCAAGATGTGCTCGATGCCGGCCTCGGCCAGGAACTCGCCGATGGCTTGGGCCTGGTGTCGTCCCAGGTCGCTCAATCCGACGTCCAAGCGGCCAACGAAGGTGCCGACGTAGTCGGGATCGACCTCGCCATGGCGCATGAACCACAGTGTGGTGGGCACGGATGCGACTGCCGAACCGTGTGGATGGTCTTTTTGGAGGCGTTCCGCATCGAGTGCCGTGGCCGGAGGACTGGCGCAATGGCTCGGGTACCTTGACACCGAGCTGGAGCCAGCCATCCAAGCGGAAATCATGGCGGAGACGAGCCGCACCGAGGCGCGCATCGTCATCCTGGAAATCTTGGCCGCCATCGTCTTTGGGGCCATCGAAGGCATGGGGTCCTCCGTCTTCCGGGGCGTTGCCATCTTTGCCTTGATCACGGTGATTCCGCTGCTCATTGACAGCGCCATTCGGCGCGACGCCGCCAGACAATTGCAAGGCGTGGGCCCGCGGCCGCCATTGGGCGTGCGTTAGCGCCGTTCGAGGCTGTGGCCGCGCACCGCGACCGTGGGCACGCCGTGCTTCGCGGCCTCTTCGAGCAGGCGCTTGTCGTTGCTGCACAATGCCGCGCCGAGTCGTCGCACCACGTCCAGCACCCCGTCGTCGCCCGGCAGCTCGGTGGCTTCGACGCGCCAGCGTTGGCTCAATCGCAGCGCGCCGGCTGCGGCGCGCGCACGGGCGCCGTCGCCTTGGGACAAGTGGTGGAGTTCTTCGTGCACGCTGGCCGGGACGACCGGCGTGTAGGCACCAAGGCTCGATTCGAGGCCCGTATGCAAGTCCAAGCCGTCGGTGAAGGGAAGCAGGAGGATGCTGGTGTCCAGCACGACCTCCACGGGGACCTCAGTTCAGGACGCCGTGGCCGATGAGGCGCCAGCGGCCGCCCACGCGGCGGCTGATGGCCACGCGGCTGCCGGGTTCGGCGGCGACGGGCAGCTTCAGCACCACTTCGGCGTCGTCGCCCTTGACGCCAAGCACGAGGCCGACGGTGGTGGCGGTGCCGACGTTGAGCATGAGCGGCTCCTTGACCTTGATCGGCTCGACCGTGGTGTCCTCGGCCGCACCGACGACGCGGTCCAACAAGTGGACGGTCATCTTCAGGCGGTCCAAGACTTCGGGCATCTTGCCGGGGTGACCCACAACGCGACCCACCAAGTTGTCCGCCTTGGTGACGGCGGGGTCCAGTTCGGTGCCGATGGCGACCAGGCCACCGGGGCCCGCTTCATCGAGGCTGACGGCGCCACAGAACAAACCGGTGACCTTCGTCGTGACGGGGACGTACTTGCTCTTGCCGTCCTTCTCGATCTTGACGCCGGGGCAGACCTCGATTTCGTCGCCGACCTTCAGGACGCCGCGCGTCAGGCTGCCGCCGATGACGCCGCCACGAATCTTGGCGGGGGGCGTGCCGGGCTTGTTGATGTCGAAGCTGCGGGCCACGAGCATGTGGGCCTCGGCTTCGGGGTCGCGGGGCTTGCTCGGGATGTGGTCCTGGATGGCGTGGATGAGCGCACCCAGGTTCACGTCGTGGTGAGCGGAAATCGGAATGACCGGGGCGTTCTCCGCCACCGTGCCCTTCACGAATTCCTTGATTTGCTTGTAGTTGGCCAGAGCCTGTTCCTCGGTCACGAGGTCGATCTTGTTCTGGACAATGATGATGTTCTGGGCACCGACCACGTCGAGGGCCATCAGGTGCTCACGCGTCTGGGGCTGCGGGCACTGCTCGTTGGCGGCGACCATCAGCAGGGCGCCGTCCATGAGGGCGGCACCAGAGAGCATGGTGGCCATGAGGGTCTCGTGGCCAGGGGCGTCGACGAAGCTGACGCGGCGCAGGAGTTCGGCCTCGCCGTCGAGGCGGGGGTCGTCCTTGCGGACCGTGAACAGCTCGTTGCCGTCCTTGTCCTTGCCGCCGTAGAACGTGGTGTCCGCGTAGCCCAGCTTGATGCTGATGCCGCGCTTGACTTCCTCGGAGTGTTCGTCCGTCCACTTGCCACTCAGGGCCTTGGTCAGCGTGGTCTTGCCGTGGTCCACGTGGCCGATCAGGCCGATGTTGACCTCAGGTTGCGACGTGGCGCTCAGTTGGACGGTCTTGGGCACAAAACTGCCGAGATGGCCCGATGTTAAAAGGGTGGGGCCGCAAAAATGGGAGGAGAGGGAGAGGAATCGCCGAGGGCTTACTGGTCGGCGAGGCTTTCGAAGTGTTCAGCGACGGGCTTGCTGCCGGCCTTGCTGACCTTCATGTTCACCTGGACGATGTCCGTGGTGATTTGGTTGCCGCGCAGCGACTTGCGCTTGCGCTTGCCGGGGGCGTTGACGGGGTGGAAGCCGGTGCCCTCGGTGACGAGCAGGCGGCGGCGGTCGCCACCGTCGAAGTCACGGCGCATGGGGAAGCCGGAGCCGTCGGTGCCGCCGGTGATCTTGAGCTTGTAGCCGGGGAGGTTGGCGTTGATGCCGTCGATTTCGTCGCCGATCTTCTTGCCCAGGAGGTTCTGGGCGTGGTGACCGGTGACTTCGAAATTGTAGCTCTTGCCGTCCGAGGGGTCGTTGATGACGATCTTGAAGGTGGCCATGTGTGGTTCTCCTTGGGTTGTCACCGCGCCTCGACGGCAAGCCGTCGAACGCGTGGCACAACTGCGACGCAGGGTATGCCGAAGTCGCGACGGGGTCGCGCCTCAGGTCAGCCACGGGCTTCCTGCGCAGACTCGCCGAGTCGGGGTGGGATTTAATGCAATCGGCGGCGCACGAGGGCCAATCCGAGGGCCGCGATGGCGACGACGGCGGGCAGCGGCGTGTCGATGCGTTCGGTGACGGTGGTGGTCTGGGTGACCGTGGCGGGTTGCATGGAGGGCGCCTCGGTGCCGAGCCATGTGGCGTCGCTGCGATGGGGCTCCAGGCGTGCCAGCCAAGAACCATCTGGCAGCACGATGGTGAATCCATCCCGCAGGACGCCATTGTCCAGGACGCCTCGGCTGAATGCGTGGCCCTGCTCAATGTGCAGGACTTGGCCGGGGGTGCTGCGGGGCGCGCCGAATCCAGATGCATCCAGGGTCGCCAGCTGGTAGGCGTCGCCATCCCAGGTGCTCACGTACAGTTGTCCGTCGCCGGCGTGCAGGTGGCCAAAGAAATTGTCCACGGGCGCGTCCACACGGTGCAACGCCTGACCGTCGCTCCAGACGATTGCATCGGGCGTGGCGAAGGCGACCAACGCGCCATCCACCAATTGGCGGCGAATCTCGACGAGTGGTTCGGTCTGCTGGATGCCCGCCGGAGTCGCCAGGTGGATGGCATCGTCTTCTTGCAGCACCATCGTGGTGCCATGCAAGAGCACCAACTGGCCTGGCAAGGACACGTCATGAATTGTGTTGGTTGCCTTGTCAATCACGGAGAGCCCAACCCCCGGGTCGAAGACGAACGCATGGGTG
>JBFKTF010000030.1:0-14142 GCA_041636435.1 Thermoplasmatota archaeon | reverse complement strand
GTCCATCAAGACGATGGTGTCGATGGACTTGAGCTTCTTGCGGACGGCTTCCATGCTGTCCAGCATCTCCTTGTTCTGCACGAAGAGCACCTTGGCGCCGCAGTCGTTCATGATGTAGGATGCCTGGTCGGCGGTGAGCGTGTCGTAGATGGGCACGGTGGCGTAGCCGACGCTGATGCAGGCCAAGTCGACCTCGGCCCAGCGTGGGCTGTTCTTGCTCCAGATGCAGACGCGGTCGCCTTTCTTGAGGCCCAACGCGGCCAAGCCCTGGGCCAGGTCCTGCATCGCTTGGGCGAATTCGCCGTACGTGCGGCTGTGCCAAGCGTCGTCCTCGAACCAGCTCTGGGCCTTGGCGTCGCCGTTGCGTTCAATGCTGCTCCATAGCAGCTCCGTGATCGTGGTCTCGTTCTTGCTCACCAGCACCTGTTTTGCCATGGTCGCACCGACGGCCGCAGACGGAGGCGTCATGTCAAAACCATGACGGCACCGTCAAAGGGGCCTGGGCGGGTCCCAGGGCATGGATTGGTCGCCCTCCGATCGGAGCCCAGGACGCAATTACCACTTCATGGTCAGCGCCGTGGCGCCGCGACCCATCGCGTGGGTGACCACCGTGGCGGCTCCGGATGCCGCGACCCCGGGCGTGGTCAATTTGGCACCGTTCAGTTGGTACCAGGCCATCTGTGCGGACCCACCCATGGTGATGATTGCCTTCGCCGACAAGGACGGTGCCCCCAAGGACACGTTGCGCAACATCGTGGCGACCAAGGAGTTCACGCTCAACGCCGTGACGCCCCCCTTGGGGGAGGCGATGGTGGCATCCAGTGCGTCGTACCCGGCCGAGGTGTCGGAACCAGAGGAGCTGGGCATTGCGTTGGAGCCGAGTCACGTGGTGGCGCCGCCGCGCGTGGCCGAGAGCCCATTCCACTTGGAGTGCCACCTCGTGGAGACCCACCGCTACGGCGCGACGGAGAAGACGACGGTCGTGGTGGGGGAGGTGGTGCACGTCCACGCAAACGACGACGTGCTGGACGAGCGGGGAAACATCGACAACGAGCGCCTCCCGTTGTTGGCTCGCTTGGGCGGCTCCCGCTACGTGGCCACGAACGACTTGTTTGAGTTGCGCCGGCCCTAGCGGGTCAGCAGCCGAGCATCGCCGTGCTCGATGCGCACCTCGTCGACGCGCCCATCGAGGCTCGTGAACGAAATGATGCCCTTGACGACCTCGTTGCCTTCGTCGCCCGTGAATTCCGCCAAGACAGGCTTGCCGTCGATGTCCAGGACGCGAGCGAAGGCCTCGCCTTTGGTGCGGTATTCGGCTTCCAGGCCGTCGCGGACCGCTTGATGGCCAACGCCGATGAGTTCGCCGTCGCGGATGACGCGCACCGAGGGCCTGGCCTGCTGGCAGATGCATTCCAGGTCGTGGGCATTGAAAGCGCAGGCGTTGAACTGGGCAAGGGCCCGGTCATCGACGATGGGAGGCATACCATCCGCATGGCACCCAGTGGAGATAAGACTGCGGCGACGAGGTGAACCCGTTCACCGGAAAGGCCGGGCTTGACTGCATCCAACACAAAAAGGACACCAGCCGATTTCGCGGCGGCCAGTCAAACGCGCCGCTGGACGCACGTGCAATGAAGGGGTCGAGGACGGGGCATCAGGAGGCGATGAGCTGCATTGCGTGTCGAACGCAGCTCCGCTGACAGGAAAGTGGGTCCGCCGAGGATTCCAAGCAAAGGCGCCGCGCGCCTTTGCAAACCCAGCGCGCGGCCTCGCACGGCTCGACCGCGCAGCTCCGCTGACAGGTAAGTGGGTCCGCCCAGATTCGAACTGGGGATCTTCGCCATGTCAAGGCGACGTCATAACCAGCTAGACCACGGACCCATGCAGATCCTGTCCAGGGAGTGCGGCGCCCCGGAGGGCGCAAAGCGGCCGACTCGGGTGCGGTATAAGACCGCTACGGCTGGCGACGGGCATCAAAGGGTGAAGGGAAGAGGAAGGCGGCCGAAGCCGCCGGGTGGGCGTCGGGCGCTGGTTTAGAAGAGGCCGACGAAGCTGTTCCACGCCGCCTTGATTTGGGCGAAGAAGCTCGTGCTGGTCTCGACTTCGGCGTCGATGTCCTGGTGGATCTCGTAGCCCAGTTCGGCGCACAGGTCGGCGACCGCGTTGGCGTCGGCGCTGCCGACACCGCTGGCTTGCAGGTTGTCGGTGATGACGCTGGCGGCACCACTGGCGTGGCCGAGGACCTCAGCGGAGGCGCAGGCCTGGTGGTAGAGGCTCAAGTCGATGGACTCGTGCACTTCGGCACCGGCTTGGGCGCCACCCTCGGCGGCAATCAGCATTTCGAGGGTGCTGTCGAAGGTGCCGCGGGCTTGGGCTTCGGCTTGGGCGCGGGCTTCGGCGGCGGCCTGGAGGGCCGACTGGATCTGGGCGTTGGCTTCGGCTTCCGCGTGGGCCTTGGCTTGGGCGCTGGCCTGGGCGGCGGCGTCGAGGCGGGCCTCGGCTTCGGCTTGCGCTTCCGCGCGGGCCTGGGCTTGGGCTTCAAGGGTGGCTTCGGCCTGCGCTTCCACGCGGGCCTTGGCGTCGGCGACGGCGCCCGTGGCGCTGCTCACGGTGCTGTCGAGGGTGCCGGTGGCTTGACCGACGAGGTTGGTGCTGACCTGTGCATCCACGGATGCGGAGGCGCTGGCAGAGGCGGTCGCGGAGCCGTCACCGGCTGCGTGTGATTCGGATGCTCCAAGGGCCATGGCGGGCGTGGCCATCGCAATCATGGAGATCACCAAGAGTCCGAAGAACTTGGTGGCAAGGCGTGTCGTGGTGTTGTTGTTGTGTCCCATACAACTCAACCCTGACTGTGCCGGTCGCAGTATTTCCCCTGCTGCGTGAGCGTGGGAAAGTGAGGTCGTGGTGCAAGGAAAGCATCACGTGATGCTTGGAACATTCGAAGGAGAAAGGGAACGACAAGCCCCCCTGGCCGAGTTGTTGGGACACGACGGGCCAGGAGGGCAAGTGCGTTGTAGGGACAAACCTGACTGCGACGTTCAGGATATTTGACTGAAACCCAAAAGGATTGAATAACTGAGATTGTTTCCTTGGGTATCGCGTTCAGCGACCCAGGTCAGCCCACAGGATGCGGCCGTTGTCCATCCAAGCGACGCGGCAGGTGTGGGCGCAGGCGATGGCGTCGAATTCGCCAGACTCCTTGTCGGGCCCATCCCCACCCATCCATGGATCCAGGGCGATGGTGGAAACCACTTGGCCATCGAGGCTGGTCTGGACCAGGCGCTTGGTGGGCGCAGCTTCAGGGCATAGGTTGCAGTTTGGGTCGTCCCAGACGATGCTGAGAATCAGGTCCTCGAACAGCGTCGTCCAGCCCAGCCAATGGTGGTCTTGTTGTGCCAGGCTCCAGCGTTGCCCTGCGGTGTTGCCAAACCAGGCCCCGCTACCCGTCGCCACCGTGAGCTCGGGGCTGGGCAGCAAGTGGTGCGTGCCGGCGCCCACGTCGAGCCGTTGGAGCACGTCGCCGGTCGACAGGGAGATGACCACACTGTCCTCCTGCGGGCAGGCCGCGAGCCATCCGTCGCGCCAGACGGGCGTGGAGAAGACATTGCACGGCAACGTGCGAGGCTCGGTCCAGGTGGTGCCTTGGTCGTGGCTGAAGGACACGAAGCCGCGAGGTTCTCCGAACTCCTGCCAAACGATGGCGACCTCGTTGCCGTGGTTGGCCATCCATGGCCGGTCGTCGAAATCCACGGCATCCAATCGCAGAACGTCTTCGAACGTGGCCCCTTGGTCGTCGCTGGCCAGCACGACGATGTCCTTGTCGTTGGTCAATCCGGCGACCAGCAATCGGTCGCCGGCCCAGGTGAGCGTGGGGTCGATGCGGGCGGCCGTGGATCCAATGGCTTCCTCGATGCGCCAGCCCGCATCGTCTTCGATGAACAGGCAGATGCCCCAGTCCGTGCATTCGCGCACCTCGGTGCGCGGGTCCTCAATCGGGCCGACGATGCGGCCGTCGATGACCGGCAGGACACCTTGGGCGGCGAGCACCAGCGGTTTGTCCGGAGCCGCCAACAGGAACGGCTCACCGAACTGGCCCTCGTCAATGAGGACGTGGGCGCACAGGTCGCCGGCCGTTTCGGTGGTGCCGCGACACAGCGGCTCCAGGGGCACGGGCAATGGCAAGGGGCCATCGGCTGCAGGGGTCGGCCCGGCCAGGCAGCCGCCAAGAAGCAGCAGCAGCCAGACCCATCGCATCAATCGTCGCCGTCGTCGCCTTCGTCGCTGACGAGGCGCTTCACGGCGTCTTCGATGTTGGCCTTGAGTTCACGGCGAGCCACGCGCACCAGGCTGCGGGCCTTCTTGAGCTCGTGATTCATCTCCTGGAATGGTTCGCTGTCGGCGAGGTAGCCGTTCAGCATGGCCAGGGGTTCTTCCCACTTGAACAGGTCTTCGAGCTTGGCGACTTGTTCGTCGAGGGCCTCCTTGGCCAGGGCCAGCATCTCGCCGGCCATCTCGGTGTATTCCATGACCCATTCGTCGTCGCTGGGCTCCTCGTCGGGAACCTCGACGCCTTCTTGCTTGGCTTCGAAGGCGATGACGGCGTCGGCGAGGTCCTTCTTGACCTTGCGGAGGCTGCCGCGGGCGCGGTCCAGGAGTTTGTCCTTGAGGACCTCGGTCTCGGCCAGGAAGGTGTCGATGGCCGTGATCTGGTTGTCCCACTGGTACATCAGCTCCTCCTTGATGAGGGGCATCTTCGCCTGTTCCATGGCGTTGGTCAAGTGGGCCTGGGCCTTCTGAATGGCCTCCTGGGCGTCCATCGAGACGTTCCATCGCGGTGTGCTATTTCACCGCGCCGCTCAGGTCGGCCGGTTCAGGCGTACAATTCCGCCGTGGCCGCCGTCATGGGGGCCAAGACGCCATCCTGGTGTTTGCCCAAGGCGGCCAGGAAGTCCTCCATGAGGACCGCCTTGCGGTCGTGGCGCACGGCGCGCATGCCGGCTTCGGTGCAGATGGCGGCGACGTCGGCGCCGCTCATGCTGCCGGCGCTGGTGGCCAGGGCGGAGAATTCCACGTCGTCGCCGAGGCGCATGCCGTGGGTGTGGATGGTGAAGATGTGCTGGACGCCTTCGGGGCTGGGCAGCGGCACGTCGATGACGCGGTCGAAGCGGCCTGGGCGCAAGAGGGCAGGGTCTAGGATGTCGGCGCGGTTGGTGGCCGCGATGATGCGGATGTCGCCGCGCGGTTCGAAGCCATCCAGTTCCGCCAGCAATTGCATGAGGGTGCGTTCGACCTCGCGGTTGCTGCTGGTGCCGTCGTCGGTGCGGCGGGCACCGAGGGCGTCGATTTCGTCGATGAAGATGATGCTGGGGGCCTTTTCGCGTGCCAGATCAAAGACTTCCTGGACGCGGCGGGCGCCTTCGCCAATGAATTTCTGGACCAGTTCGCTGGCCACGAGCCGGATGAAGGTGGCGTCGGTGGCGTTGGCGACGGCTTTGGCCATCAGGGTCTTGCCGGTGCCCGGGGGGCCCTGCAGGAGCACGCCCTTGGGGGGCCGCACGCCCAGCTCGGCAAACAGGTCGGCCTTCGTCAACGGGTATTCCACCGTCTCGCGGACCTTGTCGATGACGTCCTCGAGGCCGCCGATGTCGCCGTAGGTGATGTCGGGCTTGTGGCCGACTTGGCTGCTGTTGACCAATGGGTCGCGGCTTCCGGGCAGGATGCCGACGACGGTGAGGTTGTTCTGGGCGAGGCTGACCCGGGTGCCGGGTTTGAGCTTCTCCTTTTCCACGAAGTCGGCGGCGGGGACCACGAAGTTGGGCCCGGTGCTGCTCTTGATGACGACGCGGCCGTCGACGAGGATGTCGAGGATTTGGCCCACCACGAGGGGCGGGTGCTTGATCTTCTCCAGTTCCACCGTGAGCCGTTGGACTTCCCGCGTGAGGGTGCGGACCTCTTCGCGCAGGATGCGGACCTCGCCGTCCGCCTTGCGCTTGTCTTTGCGCAGGGCGGCGTTGCGGTCTTCGAGGTGGTCGATGCGCTCCTGCATGGAGGCATGGTCGTCATCGGAGGAGGTGGCCAAGGTCGATTGTTGACGAAACTTGGCGCATATTAGGGGCTTGTTGTCTGGACTCGCCATTCTCCTGTTGTGGATAAAAAGCGGGAAAGTGGATGCGGCGGCGGTCGAACAAAATGGCGCCGCGTTGGTCGCGCTTGCTGCACCATGGCACGACCGACGATGCGCATGATGGTGGGTCCGCCCCGTGGCGCTTCCTTTTTTGCCAGGAGGCCTCACCCGCATCCATGGCAGGGCGGCAAGGCGCCTCGGAATGCGAGATGTGCGGCAGCAAGACCGGCACGCGTCGGTACTTGGTCAGCGGCACGGAGATGCGGCTGGGCATGTGCTGCAGCAAGTACGGTCAGCCCCTGGACACACCCGCGCAGCAGGGCACCCAGGCGGCGATGAACCAGAACTTGGAGCGCCGCGCGCAACGCATGACGAGCAAGAGCGTGTACCAAGAGGACGTCTGGGATTTGGTGGACGACTACGGCACCCGCATCAAGCAGGCCCGCGAACGCAAGGGCTGGAGCCACGACCAGTTGGGCAACCGCGTCAGCGCCCGCGTGCCGCAATTGAAGCAGATTGAGACGAACCACCTGCGTCCCAGCGACGACTTGGCCAAGCGCTTCGAAAAGGAGCTGGGCATCACCCTCTTGGAGAAGGTGGACGCCACGACCGCGCAGAAGGCCGCCGCCAAGAAGGGCGGTGCGGGCCTCACCATCGGCGACCTGCTCAAGGACGCCATGAAGAAGGAATGAGCGACATCGACGACGTCGTCGACGCCTTGCGCGACGGCGAATTGGCCATCTTCGAGACCGACACGCTGTGGAGCCTCAGCGCCCGGGCGTTCGACCCCGAGGCGGCGCAGAAGATCTTCAAGGCCAAGCAGCGCCCCGAAGGCGTGCCGTTGGCGGTGGGCTTCCCCAGTTGGGGCATGGCCAGCCAATACGTGCACGTGACACCCGCGGCCCAGAAGTTGGCTCGCGAGCATCTGCCGGGCCCGGTCAGCATCGTGTTGAAGCGCCGGGGCGACCAGTTGGCCCATGTGGCCCCGGGCCGAGACACCATCAGCATCCGTGTGCCCGACAACGAGATTGCATTGCATGTGTTGGAGCACGTGGGCCCGTGCATCATGACCAGCGCCAACTTGCATGGCCATGAGGACGCCACGAGCCGCCCCGACGTGGCCAAGGCGTTCCCCGATGTGCCGATTGCCGGCGACGAGGTGCGGGGGTTGGGTTCGACGGTCGTGGACGCCACCGGGGACAAGATCAAGATTCTCCGACCCGGGGTCTTGCGCCTCGACGTCTGATTGCCCAACCGTTATGTGAAAGTGGCCAGTGGAGCCAACGTGGCCGTGGTCACCAGCGAAGCGGACATGCAAGAATGGGCCCGTGCGGGCCAGGTCGCAGCGGTTGCATTGCGCAAGGGCGCAGCGGCGTGCGACGTGGGCGTCCGCGTCATCGACGTGGTGCAAGCCATCGAGGACCACATCCGCAGCGAGGGCCTTGGCTTGGCGTTCCCTGCCACGGCCAGCCTGAACGAATGCGCGGCCCATTGGACCCCGACGCACGACGACGACCGCGTGTTGGCCGAGGGCGACTTGGTCAAGTTGGACTGCGGCGCCGAACTGAACGGCGCCTTGAGTGACAACGCCATGACCGTGGAGGTGGGCGACCAAGGCCTGCACACGGACCTAATCGAGACCGCCCAAGCCTGCCTGGAGGAGGCGGTGAGCATCATTGGCCCCAATTGCAACCTGGGCGACGTGGGCGCGGCCATCGAGTTGACCGCCGCCGATCGGGGCTTCAAGACCATCCAGAACCTCACGGGCCACAGCTTGGAGCGGTACAACCTGCACGCGGGCCTGACGGTGCCCAACGTGGGCATGCGCATCCATCGCCGCCCCCGCATCGGCGATGTGCTCGCCGTGGAACCGTTCGTCACCACCGGCCACAAGGCCCGCGTGGAGAACTCCGGCCCTGGCAACATCTACCACTTCCAGCGCAACCGGCCCCAGCGCTTGCCCAGCGCCAAGCGCCTCATCGGCATGATCGAGAAGCGCCACCCGAAGTTGCCCTTCGCGGAGCGCCACGTCACGGACATCATTGACCCCAAGAAGTTGGGCTTCAACCTGGCGCAGTTGCAGAAGCAGTCGCTGCTGAAGCACTACCCGGCGCTCAGCGAGGCCAGCGGTGGCCAAGTGGCGCAATTCGAGTACTGCGTGGTCGTCACGGAAGATGGCTGCACGGTGACGACGGACCCGGACGGGCCCCGCGTCATCGCGTAGGCTCGGCCACGTATTCGTCGGGAATGTCGGGGTCGCCGCCGTGTTCGAAGCGCGGGTGGTGCCGGCCCCAGCCACTGACGATGCCGTAGGCGCCGAAGACGGCGATGCCGATGCCGGCCACGACGTAGAGCCACCCCGTGGTGGCGGCGTCGGTGCTGCTTGAGAACACGGACAGGACGACGACACCGCCGGCGACGATGAACAGGCCCAGTGCGACGAAGAATTCGCCCAAGTGGCCCGCTTCACCGTCCTCACGGTGCAGGCGACGGATGTCCATGCCGGTTCATGGGGCCGTGCGCCTCTTCAATTCGCGGTTTCTGGCGCTTTGGGCCGGTGGTATGCCAGGCGCAAGCTCGCCACGGCGCAGACCATGAGCGCGCCAAGGGCCCAGAACGTGGCGACGGGGGCTTGGCTGCGCACGAGGCCAGCGGCCATGGTGCAACTGACGAAGGAACCGGTGGCCCCAGCGAACCAGGGGTAGCGGCGGCCGCGTCGTACAGCGATGCCGAGTTCTTTGGCCAGGAGGCGGCCCAAGAGGAAGAGAACGAGAAGGACCAGGGCCACGAGGCCCCAGGCGGTCAGAATCCAGGAGTCGACGCCAATCCAGAGGATGGCGCCGAGGCTGGACAGGAGGGTGATGGTGGCGACGATGTCGGCCGCTTTCAAGCGGGCGCGTCCCAGCCTTCCTTGCCAATCATGACGCCGAAGCCGAAGAAGCCGACGCCCATGACGATGAACAGGGCTCCGAGAATCAGGCCGTCGGTGGCGACAGCGGCACCCGCATTCCAGGTGGGGGCCAGCATGCCGGTCAGGCTGATCGTCGTGATGATGATGCCAACGACGCCGATGACGGCGGCGATGACGGTGAAGATGCCCTTGAACACGCCAGTGGACTCACTCATGGGTGTTCCCACCATGGTCTGCTTTTCAGGCGTTGTGGTGCGCCGGTGCCCCGTTGGCGGCCTCGGAGACCATCTGGATGCCGGTGATGAGGCCCCAAATCCAGGCGGCCAACGGCAGCAGGAAGACGAACGGCAGCAGCAGGACGCCGATGACGGTGATGATGAGGATGAACATCAGAATCACGGAGCCCACGGAGAGCGCAATCTGCCAGATGCCTTCCTCCGTGCGGCCGCCAATGAGGGAGCCGAGCCCGGGCAGGATGAGGATGTTGAGCAACAGCCCGACGATGGCGAGGGTGTTGTCCGGTTTGCGGGCCGGAGGTTGTTGGCCCACGGCGTTCCACGAAGCGGTGGCCTGGGGGCATGGGGCCGCACCATGGTCGGCGTGGCAAGTCGGGCAGGTCGACACGCCCAGCAAGTCGCCACGCGGTACTTGAAGCCGTGCCAATCGTGATACGCCACAGGTCGGTCGCGTGTCTGTGAACCGCCTCGCCGACGAGGGCAGCCCGTACTTGCGCCAACACGCAGACAACCCGGTGGATTGGTGGCCGTGGTGCGATGCGGCATTCGAGGAGGCGCGGCGCCGGGACGTCCCGGTGTTGCTGAGCATCGGCTACTCGACGTGCCATTGGTGCCACGTCATGGCGCACGAATGCTTCGAGGACGACGCGGTGGCGTCGATGATGAACGAGGCGTTTGTCAACATCAAGGTCGACCGGGAGGAGCGCCCTGACATCGACGACGTCTACATGGCGGCGTGCCAAGCGATGGGCAAGCGCGGCGGCTGGCCCTTGACGGCCATCCTGGACCACGATCGACGCCCATGGTTCCTGGGCACCTACTTCCCGAAGGAATCCATGGGCCAACGGCCGGGCATGATGGACTTGGTGCCGGCCTTGGCGGAGGCGTGGAAGGAGCAGCGAGACAAGCTGGAGGCGCAAGGTGCGCACTTGTTGGATCACCTGAAGCCCCGGGACCTGGGTGGCGACGTGCCCCCGGCCAGCATCGTGCGCAACGCCGTGACGGGGCTGCTGGGCCGCGAGCACCCCGAAGGAGGCTTCGGGGCGGCCCCCAAGTTCCCCAGCCTGCACCAGGTCCGCTTGTTGCTGCGGGAAGGCAGCGACGACGCGGTGGCCGCGGCGCGGCGCCAATTGGACGCCATGGCCGGGGCCGGCATCCGCGACCACGCGGGCGGGGGGTTGCACCGATACAGCACGGATGCGCGCTGGCATTTGCCGCACTTCGAGAAGATGCTGTACGACCAGGGCAATGCCTTGTGGGCGTATGCGGAGGCGTTCGCGCAGACCCAGGAACCGTCGTACCGGGAAATGCTGGACGACATCGCCGACTACTTGGAACGGGACATGCGCCACGCGTCGGGGGCATTCTTTGCCGCCGAAGACGCGGATTCCGAAGGCGAGGAGGGCTTGTTCTACACGTTCACGTGGGCCCAATTGTGTGGGGCCGTGGGCAAAGCGGACGCCAAGGCCCTGGGCGGCGAGCAGGGCGGCAACTTCCACGACGAAGCCACCGGCAAGCCAAGCCGCCGCAACATTCCGTTCACCGCCGACCCCGAGGTGCGCCGCCGCACGCGGGAGGGCCTCATGGCGGCCCGCGCGAAGCGGGAGCGTCCGTCACGCGACGACAAGATCCTGGCCGATTGGAACGGTTTGGCCATCACGGGCCTGGCCGCTGCGGCCCGCGCCACGGGCGACGAGCGGTTCCTCCGCCTGGCCCAAGGCGCCGCCGATGGCGTCTGGGATTTGCTGCACGTGGATGGGCATCTGGCCCATGCCCACACATCGGGCCGGACCGGCACGCCATGGTTCTTGGAGGATCAGGCGGCCATGGCCCTCGGCTTGCTGGACCTGTTCCAAGCCGGCCAGCGGCCACAGGACCTGGCCCGCGCGCTCGAACTGCTGGGCACCCTGGATCGTTTCGGCGACGGTGCCTTGCATCGGACCCCCGACGATGGCGAAGCGTTGCTGGTGCGCAGCATCGACAGTTACGACGGCGCCAGCCCCAGTGGCAACGCCCTGGCGGCCCACGCCTGCATCCACGCGGCCCGCATCACGGGCGACCTGCGATGGGAGCAGAAGGCACGCAGCATCGTGGCGGGCCTCGGCCAAAGCTTGGCCAAGCACCCGTTGGCCCACACGGCCATGCTGTGCGCCATCGATGATTTGCATCGTGATTGGTTGGACGTCGTCGTGGCGGGTCCAGAGCCCGAGGCGTTCCTGCAAGCCATCCCGTTGCGGCGGGGCACCTACGTCATCCAGTGGGATGGCGCGTCGGATTTGGATGCGCACATCGAGTTCCTGCCACCCGTCGGGGATGCGACGGTGGCGTACGTCTGCCGTGGGGATGCCTGCGAGCAGCCCATCACGACGCCTGAGGCGTTGCGCCAGCGGCTTGCCTGAGTTGTAGGCGCTGCAGGGCGGAGCCCACTTGGAAGAACGTCAGCGCGGCGGCGGCGCTGGCCAGAGCGATGGCGAGGGGCCACCAAGCGATGCCCAGGCCATCGATGCATACGGCGGCCGCGGCGGCACCAGCCAAGGCCGATGCGGCGATGGCGACGGCTCGATCGGCGCGCCACGCCACGTCGATGAAGCCGGCTTGGCCAATGGCCAAGAGAATGAGAATGGGGCGCACGACGAGCACGTCGAGGCGGCTGCTGAGGGATTGCCACCACGCGAAGGTGCCCTCGAATCGGCCCACCGCGTTCAGGCCGCCCTCCAGGACGCCGATCAGGATGAAGATCAGCACCAAGTCGGTGGCTCGTCGCGGGATGTCGGGGCGTCGGCGGTGCCATAGCAGCATGCCGATGCTGGCCACCAGCGCCGCGGGCATCAATGCGTAGAGTGCCGCATAGGCGACGAAGGAACCGCCCGCGAACGTGACGTCGAGGGAGCTGAGGTAGTGCAGGAACAGGGCCGGGACCAGCACCAGTAGGTGCGCGCCTCGAATGGCGAATGCGGCGAAGACCAAGGCGAACTGGTTGCGCTCCTGCGGCGAACTGGGTTTGCCCCAGAGCCGGCTCCATCGTAGCATCAGCGCGACGAACACCAGTTCGAATGGAACGAACGCGATGAGCCACATGGACCAATCCATGGCCGGCTCAGAAAACGCGCGGGTGAGCCAGATGTTGAACGGCGTGATGGCCTGCAACAACAAGGGCACCAATAGAGCGGCGGCCAAAAGAATCGGCCAGACGCCGCTTCCGGGGCGTTCACCGCGGTCGGGGAAGAGGAAGACAAACAGGACGATGATGAGATTCGTCGCCATGTCGAAGATGCCGGCGGTGCTGGCCACGGAGAAGAAGAACCGGACTTGTTCGGCGCCCGACCACTGGGCCGTCGGGACGGCCACAATGGTTGCCCAGAGCCCGGTGATGGCGGCGTTGATGACGAACAAAGCCCCCAACGTGGTGGCTCTTGGGTCCCGAGGCGCGGCGACCAGCAGGAGCAATCCAATCCAGGCCTGCACGGCCACGGCCACGGCCGCGAAGAGGATCGTGCCGGCTTGCTCCCACACGCTGCGGCGACTGGCTGGCGCGAGTATAGGTTTGCGCCTTCAGTTCTTGAGTTCGAGCACCCGGCGTTCAATCTCCGCGTAGGTGGCACGGAATGCGTCGAGGGGTTGGCCAACGGGGTCGTCGAGGCCCCAGTCTTCGTCGGTGTGGAGCGTGGGGCAGCTTTCGGCGACGCCGCATCCCATGGTGATGGTGCGGTCGTATCGATCGAGCGCGTCGAAGTCGACGAGCTTGGGTGTCAGTCCGGCCGTGTCGATGCCGTGTTCTGCCAGCACAGCGATGGCGTTGCGGCTGACGCTGCTGGCGGGTTCGGTGCCGGCGCTGGCCGCCTCGAAGCCGTGGTGGCGGGCGATGGCTTCGGCCATTTGGCTACGGCAACTGTTTCCGACGCAAACAAAGAGGAGTTTCATGCGGGGACCTTCCGGGGGGTGTCGGCCTTGCGGATGGATTCGTACAGGAATGCCCCCAGCAAGGCGCCGAGGATGGGGGCAATCAGGAAGAGCCAGAGGCCGCCGAGCTCGGGTTGGGCCAAGGCAGGGCCCAGGCTGCGGGCGGGGTTCATGGATGCGTTGGTGAGGGGACCCGCCCACATGGCGCTGAGTCCCACGGTGCTGCCGATGGCCAATCCGGCCATGTGCCCCACGGCGCGCCCGTCGGTGGCGACGCTGGCGATGACGAACATCAGGATGGCCGTCAGGAGGACTTCGACGACGAAGCCCGCCGGGATGCTCAGCATGGGGGCGACTCGTGTGACGCCCACGTCGGCTTCGGGCATGAGCCAGCGCAGCAGCAACGCGGCGGCGGTGGCGCCGATGCTCTGGGCGAGGATGTAACTGGGAACCCGCCGCCACGGGAAGTGGTGGGTGGCGGCGAAGGCGAGCGTGACGGCCGGATTGAAGTGGGCGCCGCTGATGTGGCCGACGGTGTAGATCATGGCCGCGATGACCAGCCCGAAGGCGATGGCGATTCCGACGTGCCCGATGGCGCCGGTGACGGAATCGACGGCGATGGCACCGCAGGCGGCAAAGACGAGTGCGAAGGTACCGACGGCTTCCGCGAGTTCCGATCGCATCAGCACACCTCGCACAATGGCAGGGCATCGGCGGCGCGCGTGGCGGCATCCAATGCGTCAATCACGGCGGGGTGGGCGATGCGGTAGTGGTTCTCTTTGCCGATGCGCTCGTAGTCCACGAGGCCGCAGGAGCGCAGGCGTGCGAGGTGGTGGCTGACGTTGCTTTGGGTCTGCCCGGTGGCGTCGACGAGGTCCTTGACGCAGGCACCGCCTCGCAGGTGTTCCAGGATTTGCCGACGGCTGGGGTCGGCGATGCAGGATAGGAACAAGTCCACGCTCATATGAGCG
>JBFKTF010000029.1:0-14626 GCA_041636435.1 Thermoplasmatota archaeon | reverse complement strand
TTCACCATGGGCAGGTCGGTCAGCTCGCCGGGCAACGGGTGGCCAACGGTGGTGCCCGATAAACCTCGTGGGATGCAAAAGCCCGGGGGACAATCCTCGAACGTTCGACCATCGCCCGAAGTCGTTCATATAGGCCGGGCGGCCCGTCTTGGTTGAGGACAAGCATGCAACGCATTCTGACCCTGACCGCCGCACTCGCTTTGGCCACTCTGGCCGGGTGCATTGGCGGTGCCGAAGCCAGCAGCACCCTGTACGTGAAGGACGCCCTGACAGACGACGTCGACGAAGTCCACGTCACCTTCACCAGCGCCCAAGTCAAGCCCGTGGATGGAGGCTGGATCACCGTGTTCGACGGCAAGCAGACCGTCGACCTTCTCGCCCTGTCCGCCGCCGATGCCAAGGAAGCCCTCGGCTCCTTTGACCTGGCCGAAGGCCAATACGACGGGCTCCGCATCGCCGTGAGCGAGGTCGAAGTCGTCCACAAGGACGGCAGCACCGAGCTCCTGAACGTGTTCGGCAACCTCGTGCAGGTCGCCGAGGACTTCACCGTCGGCGCCGACGGCATCGACATCCTGGTCGACTTCGACCTCGAACAAGGCGTCGACCTCGAAGCCGGCACCTACACGCCCGTCGTCAAGGACGTCCAGACCAGCGACGACGACAGCGACGGCGACGGCATCGACGACGTCGAAGACATCGACGACGACAACGACGGCCTGGACGACGCCGAAGACGAGGACGACGACGGCGACGGCGAAGACGACAAGCCCCGCCAGGTCCACGCCGAGAACCGCGCCGACCTGTGCGCCCTCGAACGTGACGAGGAACTCGCCGAAGCCGAAGAAGAGCTCAACGAGTCCCTCGCCGAAGCGGCCGCCGAACGCGACGAGGCCTATGCCGAAGCCGACGAACAATACCAGGAAGACCTCCTGAGCGGCAACGTCACCGAGGCAGAGGACCGCCGCCAGGCCGCCTACGCCGAAGCCGACGAAGAGTACGACGAGGCCGTCGCCGAAGCGCAAGCCGAGTACGAGGAAGAACTCGAGGAAATCGACGAGGAGCACGCCGAGTGCCTGGACGACGACGTCGACGACTCGGACGATGACGACGAATCCGACGAGGATGAGTCCGACGACGAGGACGAATCGGACGACGACGAGTAAAGCGACCTCCCGCCCTCTTCCCCTTCTTCCTTGCGCACGGCGACGTGCATCCGATGGCGGCGCGCCTCGGACGACCGGGGTCCGGTGCTTAGGCCGTCACGTAGCCGACCGTGTCGGGCACCGGCGGGGCTTCCACGAAGTCGCCGTCGCGGCGCTCGATGGGTTGGCCGCCCATCTCGACCAGCTCGTTGCCGTTCCACTTGGGGCGCAGCAGCTCGCGGGGCTTGCAGGTGGCCAACAGGTAGTTGGCGACCAGCGGCCAGGCCATGATGACGTCCGCGTAGCATGTCGCCTTGGTGGCTTGGGCGTGGACCTTGCCCCAGGCTTGGGCTTCTTCCAGCGTGCTGCCGGAGAGGCCGTTCCATTCGGGGCGGTCCATGGTGATGTTGACGGCGTACTCGTGGCCTTCGCGATCCGTGTACTCGGTGGTCTCGCAGACCACTTCGCAGTCGTTGACGAAGTTCTTGGGGACGCCGCCGCCGAGGTAGATGACGCAGCTCTTCTTCGAGTTGCCCTTGAGTTGGGTGATTTCCCAGTTGTCGGCCACGGGGTCGTGGATGAACGTCTTCTGGGTGCCGGCGCGGGTGTGGCGCCAGTGGTTGATGCACAAGCCGATGCCCATGGAGCAGTCGGTCAAGGCGGGGATCCACAGGGGGACCTCGAGTTCGTTGACCTTGGCCAGCACGCCTTCGTTCTGGGCTTGCAGGTCGTTGTAGGTGCGGCGCTGGCGGATGGTGGCGCCGACGTGGTCGGTGAATTGGCGGCTGGTCTTGGGGCCGGCCAGTTCCTCGTCGTCGGCGAGGTAGGAGATGTATCCGTCGCAGGCGCGCAGGAAGTCCTCGTCGATGTAGGAGTCGTAGAGGCGGTCGATCATGTGCTCGCGCAGGAGCAGGTTGTCGATGGTGGGGCGGCCTTGGCCGACGGGGCCGCCGAGGCTGATGTACAGGTCATCATCGATGCAGCCGCCGGTGCTGACCCAGGCGTCGATGAAGCCGGCTTCCATGAGCTTCACGAACAAGTCGCGCATGCCCGTGGAAATGAGGGTGCCCGCGGTGGCGAGGATGACCGTGGGGCGGTCGGGGTCCTCGATGGCGCGCTTCAGGATGTCGCAGACTTGGCCCAGTTGGCGTCCCTGGGCACTGGTGTTGCGCATCTGGTCAATCAACCCGACGACGTCGTTGGTGGGTTGGATCTGTTCGACGGGCTTCTGGAAAAATTCGGGCTTGGTCCAGTTCTCTTCGGCGGGCATGCTGTCACCTCGTGGCCCGCCTGGCCCGCTCCGCGCGTGGCGGCAGCGGAGGGACTCGGATCCCAGGCCAATGGTTTCTCAGACGACCCAGTAGATGAGGATGATTCCGTTACGCGAAAATGCGTCAGGCGGCTCCGGCCGCTGCTCCGGCGGCCGCCAGCACCACCACGAAGAGCAACAGGGCCAGGAGTTGCAGGGACACACCGACGATGCCCAGAATCAACCCAATCTTGGCGTATTTTGGCTGGTCGGAGCCTTCTGGGCTCGGTTTCTTGCGGGCAATGACGCCGACGATGATGGCGGCGATGCTGCAGAGGCCGACGAAGAAGCCGACGATGCCCAACACCAGCGCCACCGTCCCAAGAGAGTGGTCCTCGGTTTGTGTGTCCATGGCGTGGCAATGGGTGGGGTGCATTTGACCGCCTCGTCTATCATCCGGGGCGATTTGGCGGGCGCGTGAGCGAGGTGCGCCTCCCGTCGTGGTCCTGGGCCTTTGCGGCCTTCCGGTTCGCCGACGGCGTGACGCACGCCTTGGTGCCGTTGATTCCGCTCATCGTGTACGACATGCCGATTTGGGCCGTGGCGGCCACGGTGGCCATCATGAATTTGGCCAGTGTCCCCGCCGGCTTTGCCTGGAGTCGTCTGATGGACAAGACCCACGGCATCGGGCGCCGCCGCATGGCGGTGACGGGCTTCTCCATTGCCGCCGTGGCGTTGGTGGGGATGGCGTTGCAGCTTGGGTTCTGGTTCCACGTGTTGTTTGCTGTGGTCTTCACCGCCTTCGGGGTGGCCTCGGCGCCGGCGGCCAGCGTGTTGATTTTGGAAGCCTCGGGGCGGCGGTCGTATTCCGCCATCAATGGCGCGCTGATTCGCCGCACGGGCTTGTCCTACCTCGCCGGCTCGGTGCTCGCCGTGGCCTGGGGGCTCACGGGCACCCTGGACACGCGGGTCGCATTGGGCGTGGGCGCCTTGGTGGCGGGGGTGGCCGCCATGGTGGCCAATGGCACCATCGCTCCGGCCAGCAAGCCCCTGCCAACGCTGGACGTGCCCGGCAACGCCCGGCGCTTCGAGCGCATGGTGTGGTTCCCCCGCATGCTGCGCCACGGCTGGAGAATGGGGGGAACGCCGCTGCGGGGGCCGCCGCTGCGCTTTGCCGTGGTGGTGCTGTTGTTCTTCGTGGGCAGTTCCATGCTGTTCAGCACGTATCCCGGCGTCTTGGCCGATCGTTGGGGCTTGGGTTTGGGCCTGGTGTTGTTGTCGCAGGCGCCCAGCCAATTCGTCACGCCCTTCATGGTGGGCCGCGCTGGGCAAATGGCCCGCGCCACGGGGGAGTTGAAGGTCTTCGCCATGGGGAGCGACCTGCGCTTGCTGGTCGTGCCTGGCTTGGCGGCGGTCATCTTGTTTGGCTCCACGCCTTGGCTGCCCCTGGTCTTGGTGCTGCACGCCGCGGCGGGGCTGAGCTTTGCGCTCATGCAGGTGGGCGGCATTGGTGTGCTGTCCCACAGCCACCCCGGGGGGCACGGCGAAGGCATCGGCACGCACCACGCCAGCGTCGCCTTGGGTGGCTTGATTGGCTCGACGGTGAGCAGCCTTCTGTTGCTGTGGGCGGACCTGACGGTGGTGGTCGTGGCGCTCAGCGTGGTCATCGTCGTGGCGTGGTTGTTGATGCGCGGCCTGCGCCACGAGCCATCACTGGGGCCACAGGACGCGGACGAGTAGGGCCACGGCCATCGCCACGAACAACGGCTTGATCCAGCGGTCGCCGTGGCGCACCGTTACGTGGCTACCAATCCAGGCGCCGGTCATGGTGCCCGCCATCATGCCCAAGCCCAGGCGCCAATCCACGAGGCCCGTCGAGGCAAACAGCGCCAGGGCTCCGACGTTGCTGCCGAAGTTGTAGACCCGGCCATGGGCTGCTGCGGGGACGAACGACAAGCCCCCCAAGGCGACGATGCCAAACAACAACAACGTGCCCGTGCCGGGCCCCAGCAAGCCATCGTAGTACGCCACCGCCGCAATCCAGGCGACCATGGCGGCCCAGTGCCAGCGGGAGGTCACGACCCGTTCGGAGCGCCCGAAGCGGGGCTGCACCAGCACGTACACCACCATGGCCACCACGACCACGGCGACCAAGCCCAACACGAATCCCTCGGGGAGCCGCAGCACCGTCATGGCCCCCAGCACGCTGGCCACGATGGCCAACGGGAAGATGCCCCAGGCCAAGGCGGGCCGCAGCAGGCCCTTGCGGGCGTATTGCAGCGTCGCCATGCTGCTGGCCCCGGTGCCGGCGACCTTGTTGGTGGCGATGGCCGCGTGGGGCGGCATGCCGGTGGCCAGCAAGGCGGGCAACGTGATGACGCCGCCTCCGCCCACCATGGAATCGATGAAGCCCGCCACGAGCCCCGCCGGGATGAGCCACCACAACGGGTCCACGCGGGGCCAGCATTGGCTCCGCGTTCAAGCCTGCCGACTCACAGCGGTTCGGCTTCGGGGATGCCTTCGGTGGCCAGACGCGCCCGGTGGATTTGCAGTGGCGTGCCCAAGAGGATGAGCCGGTCGCCTGCCTGCAGCCTCAGCTCGGGGCGGTAGGGCACGGGGTGCCGGGCCTCGCCGCTCCAGACGCCCACCACGAGGGTGCCGGTCTGGCGCCGGATGTCGGTCTCTTGGAGGGTCTTGCCCGCCCACGCGGAGGCGTCGTGGATGGGCAATTCCTCCACGGTGGCGCTGTGGGTCTGGGCCGTCATGCGGATGGTTTCACCGTGGCTCACCACGAGCGCTTCCGCGCGGGCCAGTTGGTGGGCGTCGCCCAACAAGACGAGCGTGTCACCGGGCCGGATGATCTCCGAGCTGGCGGGACTGACGGTCTCGCGGCGGCCGCGTTGCAGCACCGCGATCATGGCGCCCGACAGTTCCGAGATGCGCGAATCCAGGATGGTTTGGTGGGCCACGGGCGAGCCAGGTGGCACGATGACGGCCACGAACTTGACGCCCCAGGGGTAGCGCTCCAGGACCGAGTCCAGCAAGGCGGCGCTGCCCTCGTCGTGCCCCAGGACACGGCCGACGGTCTGCTCCATGGCGCCGTGGAAGCGGCTCAATTGTCGCCAGGCGACGGCGGCCACGATGATGGCGACCGCCGCACCCGCCAGGAAGACGGGTAGGGTCTGGGGGAAGCGAAGCGACGCGGCCAACAGAATCAGCACCAGGCCGGCGGTGACGGCGGCGTCCACCATGCGGGTGCGGACGCGGCCGGCGCCTTCCCGTTCGCCTTCCCGCAGGCCCACGAGGACCCACACCAGACGGCGGTAGGCGCGGAACGTGCCCACCAGGAACGGCACGGCCAGGCCGGTGGCGATGCCAAACCACAACGCTTGGGGGGGCAGGGGCAAGCCGGAGAGGTAGGGCTCGACGCGGGGCGCAAGCCAGCTGGCCAGGGCGGCCCAACCGGCGAGCACCAAGAGGTTGGCCAGCAGCACGCGCAGGGGCGCGACCCAGCGGCCCGGGGCGCCGGTTTTGCTGCCGGTGCGGATGCCGCGGCCCAGCCATTGCACCGGGCGGCGCACCTTGGGCGGGAGTCGCCAGAACCGCTTCTCGATGGCGGGCACCGATTTGTTGAGCAACGCGGCCGTGGGCAACAACAGCACCATGGCACCGATGACGACGGCTTGCATGTCGGGGTGGGCCACGCCGTTGTTCTGGGCCACGGCGGCCAAGATGAGGCTGAATTCGCCCAGGCTGCCCAGGGCGACGGCGCTCTGCAGCGAGGCCCGCAGGCTCAATCCAGACACCACGCCGGCGGGGATGTGCACGGTCAGCTTGGCGACCAAGAACACCACCGCGACGGCCAAGCACACCCAGAAGACGGCGAGGATGGTGCCGGCCTGCACGGCCAGGCCGCTGCTGAGGAAGAACACGGCCGCCGCCAGGTCCCGCAGACCAAGGAGCGTGTTGCGCACCACGTAGCGGCTGCCCGCCTCGGCCGCGGCGACGCCGGCCACGAGGGCGCCCAGTTCCGCGGAGTCCGCCAAGTAGCCAAGGTAGCCTAGCAGGATGGCAAGACCCGCCGCCCACAACGCCAGCACTTCGGGCACGTGGCGCCGGGCCACTTCATCCAGGATGCGGGGCACGACGAACAGCGCCCCCGCAGTGAGCAGGACGAGGAAGAACACCAGCTTGCCGATGGCGAAAATCGGCCCGGTCCAGCCGCCTCCGCCCGCCAGGACGATGATGGTGGCAATCAGGCCGGCGGCCGCCACGTCTTCCGAGATGAGCACGCCCATGACGCGTTCGCGGGCGCCGCGTTCGGTGCCCGGGGTGGCGGTGAGGCGTTCACCAAACAGGGTGGAACTGATGGCGACGGCCATGCCCAGCGCCAGGGCTTGATCGAAGCCCCAACCGAACAAGCGGGCCACGGCGGCGGCCATCAATCCGGGCACGGCGATATCGAATGGAATGGACCATGCCGTGGAGCTGAGGGCACGGCGCAGGCGCTTGAGATCCAGTTCGATGCCGATGAAGAACAGCAAGGCCAAGACGCCAATCTCGGCCATCAACTCCAGTTCGTGCACCGGCAAGCGGTCCGCGACCGTGGAGGCCGCCACGATGCCGGCCAACAGGTAGCCGATGGCGGGTGGCAACCCGATGCGCACGGCGCCGATGCCCGCCGCTGCCAGCAGCAGCAGGATGAAGGCGATCGTGCCAAGCTCGGAGGCCACACGGGGGGATTTCGAGCTCAGCCTTCAGGTTGTGCATCCGGCCCGGGGTGCCACCACAACCGTGAAACCCCGCCTGGGCACGTCGAATGTGATGCGCGCCTTGGCCTTCTTGCCGCTCGTCGTCGCCATGCTCGCCGGCTGTGTCGATCCCGCCGGCGACCCCGTGGACGCACCCGACCGCTTCACGGACCCGGACAATCCGATTCCGGAAGAGGACGGCGGCGCCCACGACCACCGCGACCCGCTGCAGCACTTGTTTGCCGAGAACGCCACGTACCTGGACCACGAGGACTTGAAGCGCTTTGGTTGGTCCGAAGAGCAACCCGTCGGGGCGCACGCCGTGGACATCGCCGGCAATCTGCTCGCCGTCGCCGTGCACGGAGCCGAGACGGACGAAGGCCAGAACGGCGTCCACCTCATCGACATCAGCGACCCCGCCAACATGACCCACCTGAGCTTCTGGAGCGCCGGCGTGCCGGTCAACGGCGACCGCACCGTCGCATTCAGCGGCGATGGCCAGACCCTGTTCCTTGGATTCGAGGGCGGCGCCGCCAACGGCGTGCAGGCCTTGGACATCCGCAACCCCAACGCGCCCGTCCCCGTGGCGTTCTGGGACGATCCCCAGGACTTTGGTAGCCACACCATCGCCGCCGGCATCATCGACGGCGAACAATACGTCTTCAGCCTCGCCGCGGGCGTCAACATCCTGCGCTACGACGAGTCCGGCTTCACGCTGGTGGGCAAATACGTCACCGCGGACGAACTGGCCGCCGCCGAAGCGTGGCGGTACGTCGTGGGCGACGAACAAGGCAACCCCCAGACCTACGCCTTGCGCGCCGTCTACGGGCACGACATGAACTTCTACCTCGACCCCGAGACCGGCCTGCCCCTCCTGTTGGTGGCCTACGCCTACGATGGCGCCAAGATTCTGGATCTAAGCCAGCCCAGCGCCCCGGTGTTGCTGGGTCGGTTCTTGCCCCCCAAAGACACGGAGCACAGCCACTACACGCACAGCATCACCGCCGAGCGCATGGCGACCGGCGAACTGATTGTGGTGGTCGGCAGCGAAACCTTCGAGCCCAGCAACCAAGGCATCCCCAGCCCCATCTGGATTCTCGACGCCACCCAGACCGTGGCCGAGCCCCCGATGACGGCCCAACCCATCCACGTCGGCACCTGGAGCAACCCCGGCGGTGCCGCGGCAGGGGACCTGGGCCTGTCGGTCCACTTCTTCCGGCAAGAGGATGGCCTGCTGTACATCAGCCACTACCATGGGGGTGTCTGGGGTGTCGATCTGCGCACGCCCGAAGCGCGCGCCCAGCCGACCCACTTCGCGTACATGATGCCCGTGCCCGAAGACCCGGTGTTGCCGCCAGAGGAATGCTGCATCGGCTTCGACTTGGACGGCGTGCCCATGGTCTTTGACCTGGCCGTCGACGACGGCATCGTCTACGCGGCCGACTTGCTGCAAGGCGTGGTCAGCCTCGAGATGCAGCGGCCCTAGATTTCGCAGTTCAACAGCGTCTCGGCGATGCAGGTGTCGGTGGCCACGCCGCCGTCGGCGGAATCCGTGCCATCTTGGCCATCCAGGAAGTCGTCGTGGCCGTCGCCGAACATGGAGTCGTCGCCGGGGCCACCGCGGATGATGTCCTCGTTGTCGCCCCCGTGCAGGGTGTCGTTGCCCTCGCCACCATCGATGTCGTCCTTGCCGGCGTCGCCATGGATGGTGTCCGCGCCCGCGCCTCCGCGCAGGGTGTCATCGCCGTCGCCCCCATGGATGGTGTCGTCCTCGCCGTCGCCACTGATGTCGTCCTTGCCGGCGTCACCCCAGAGCGTGTCCTTGCCTTGGCCTCCGATGATCTTGTCGTTGCCATCGCCGCCATGGACGGTGTCGTCGCCGTCTTGGGCGTCGATGTCGTCGGCGTCCTTGCCGCCCCAGATGATGTCGTTGCCGAGGCCACCCTTGATGATGTCCACCAAGTCGCCTCCGTAGATGGTGTCGTCCCCGTCGCCGCCGAAGACGAAGTCCGTGTTCTCGAAGCCGTCGCATCGGGTGTCTGTGGGCGTGCAGGTTTCGTTGTACGTCCAGAACAATTCGTTCCACTTGTTGCGCGCCGTCGGGTCGTCGGCTTCGATGTGCTCGACGCGGGTCGTGAAGATGGTGTCGGCTCCCTTGAAGCCGAAGATGTGGTCGCGGCCCTGGAACCCAACGAGCACGTCGTCGCCTTGGCGGCCAAAGATGCGGTCGTCGCCGAGTCCACCGATGATGGTGTCGTCGCCGTCCCAGCCATCCAGGATATCGCGGCCCAGGCCGCCGTCGAGGAAGTCGTTGCCGGCGGTGCCGTTGAGGATGTCGTGGCCCCCGCCGCCCCAGATGCGGTCGTCGCCCGCATCGCCGTCGATGGTGTCGTTGCCGTCGTTGAGCTTCTCCCACTCGGGTTGCGCCTTGGTGCCCTTGTCGATGCCCCCGTATGGGTGGTCGCTGGTGTCCCCGTAGAGGTCATCGTTGCCGGGGCTGCCTTGGATGAGGTCGTCGCCATCGCCGCCGCGCACAATGTTGGTCTTGCCCGCGGGGGCGGCACTGGTGCCGGCGTGGAGCAGGTCCGTGCCGGGGCCACCTTCGATTTCGCCGCCGTCGCCTTGGGCGAGGATGCGGTCGTTGCCGGGGCCTCCCAGGATCCAGTCGTACCCCGCGCCGCCGTGGGCCACGTCGTCGCCCGGGCCTGCGTCGAAGAAGTCATCGCCGGCACCCCCGACGAAGCGGTCCGTTCCGGCTTCGCCGTAGACGCGGATGCGGTCGGCACCGGTCAGGACCCAGATGCGGTCGGCGCCGTCGCCGGCCCACACCGTCAGGCGGTCCACGAGTGTGGGCGTGCCCAATGGCTGGACCTCGAAGTGGCCGCTGTCGCGGGACTGGCTGATGCAAATGCGGTCGTCGCCGCCGCCACCAAAGACCTCCGTCAGCCACGCTTCTTGGCTGCGGTACCCGGTGGTCTTCTTGCCCCACGCCTTGTACTCCAAGTCGGGCACGTAGATGGTGTCCGGTTCGTCCGTGCCCATCATGGGCGTCTTGAGTTTGGTGCCGTTGTTGGGACCGCCGTGGACGATCTTGTCTTCGTCGACCCAAATGACGTTGCGGGTGGCCGGGTGCTTGCCCTTGGCGCCGACGTCGCAAACCCATTCGTCGTCTTCTTCGAGCCCTTCGAACGGCACTTCCGTGATGTTGCCGGGTTGCTCGGGTTCGGGGGGTGCACTGGTCGTCGTGGTCGTCTGCACCGGCCCCGGATCGTCGATTTGGGGTGGCGGCGTGTCGTCCTCCGTGCAACCGGCAAGGGTCACGGTGACCATCAGCAAAGCGACCAGCAGGGCGCGACTCATCGGTCCGACACGGCGGCCCGAGGCCATATGGCTGTCGCCATCAAGTATCGGGTTGCTCGATGACCACCAGGAGGTGGCCTTCGTGGCAGCGGACCTTGGCGCCGTCGGCCAAAATGGTGTTGCTCAAGCCCCTCCCGGCGTGTTGGCGCAGCCGGACCTTCTCCGCTTCCCACTTGGTGCCCTGCAAGCTGATGACGGCGTCGCCATCGATGGGCAGCACGTTGAGGATGGAATGGGTGCGGCCGGCCAAGTTCAACTCGGCGCCGGGCGACAGGAACCGGATGGATTCGCCGTTGCCAATCATGACGGCGTCGATGTCCTGGTCGTGGCATGCGCGCAGCAGCTTCAGGTTGCCCAGGAACATCGCCATGCGGCCACCGTGGCCGCCGAGGATCATGACTGCCTTGGCGCCCATGGTGATGGCCTTCTGCAAGGCCAGTTCGCCGTCCGTTTCGTCCTTGTCGACGGGGTGGCGCTCGATGGGGATATCCAGTGCGTCGGCCCACTTGAAGTCGTCCGGAGTCAAGGAGTCCAAGTCGCCCACGATGACGTCTGGCGGCCGCTCGGCCTTCAACAATTCATGCGCCCCGCCGTCCGATGCGACGACGTGGTCGCAGGCGTCCAACAGCTTCAGCTCGTGGGGTGTTGGGGGGTCGCCCCCCAGGACCAGGCCGATGCGCACGATTGCGATGCAGGGCGACCCAACATAAACCGTCCTGAACAACGGTCATGAACAAGTGCCGGTCGCGGCGCGTTCACGTCCACGAGGTTCAAGATGGCGCGAGGGGCGCCGCAACAGGATTCCACTCTTGGTGGGGCCGACTGTCGGCATGGACTGACGTCGGCCATGGCGTGTGCGCGTCGTGCCGCCGAAGGGTCGCCGCAATGAGGCGCAGGCCCCCAAACGGCCCCTGACCCCAGGATGATGAGGCGTCCATCAGGAGAACGCGGCGCGGCACTGCTTATCAGCCACGCCTCGGTCGCCGCGTCGTGAAGCTGCTCCTCCTGCACTCCGATTTCATCGAGTACGAGGCGACCAAGAAGGCCATCAAGTCCGCTCCTGAGCTGGGCGACGACGAGAAGGCCGGCCGCATGGAGGAGGGCCTGGCCGCCTTCATCACCGTCGAATCCATCGACGAAGACGACCCCCAAGGCGCCGTCCAGAACGCCGCCAAGGAAATCCGTGAGGTCGCGGCGCAGCTCAAAGCCGAGCGCGTCATGCTCTACCCGTACGCCCACCTGAGCCACGACCTGGCCAAGCCCAGCGTCGGCGCCAAGGTGCTGCCCATGCTGGAAGAGGAACTGGCCGGCGACTTCGAGGTCAAGCGCTCGCCCTTTGGCTGGTACAAGGGCTTCCACATCAAGGTCAAAGGCCACCCCCTGGCCGAACTGAGTCGCCACGTCACGTCCGAAGGCGCCGAGGAAGGCGAAGTCGGCGAGACGGAGGCCCTGAAGGCGGAGAAGAACCTCCGCTCGGCGTGGTATGTCCTGACCCCCGATGGGGAGCTGACGCCCGCCGACGAATTCGACTACAAGGGCCACAAGGAACTCAAGCAGTTCTACGAGTACGAAGCCAAGGGCAGCCGCAGCGGCGGCAAGGAGCCCGCCCACATCCAGCTCATGCAGAGCCTGGAATTGGTGGACTACGAGCCCGGCTCCGACACGGGCAACATGCGCTGGTTCCCCAAGGGCCAACTCATGAAGCGCCTATTGGAGGACAAGATCAACCGCGTCAGCCAGCAAAGCGGCGCCATGCAGATTGAGACGCCGATCATGTACGACGTCGACCACCCGGCCCTCAACAAGTACCTGCAAAAGTTCCCCGCGCGCCAATACCGCGTCAAGAGCGACGACAAGGAACTCTTCCTGCGCTTCGCCGCATGCTTTGGCATGTACCTCACCATGGGTCGCTCGACGCTGAGCTACCGCCACTTGCCGGCCCGCATCTACGAACTCACGCACTACTCGTTCCGCCGCGAACAATCCGGCGAAACCTCGGGCATCAAGCGCCTGCGCTGCTTCACCATGCCCGACATGCACACCCTAGTCGCCGACATCGACCAGGCCCGCGACGAGTTTGGTCGCCAATTCGCCACCAGCAAGCAATGGATGGACGGCCTCGAAGTCCCCTTCAACACCGCCATCCGCTTCGTGCGCGCCTTCTACGAAGAGAACAAGGAATTCGCCGCCAGCCTCGCCCAACAAGTCGGCGGCCCCGTCCTGGTGGAGATGTGGGAGGAGCAGAACTTCTACTTCGTCACCAAGTTCGAATTCAACGTCAACGACACCAGCGGCAAGGCGTTCGCCCTCTCGACGGTGCAGATTGACACCCAGAACCCCGAACACTTTGGCATCACCTACACCGGCGAAGACGGCGGCGAACACACGCCCCTCTTGCTGCACACCAGCGTCAGTGGCGCCATCGACCGCAACGTCGCCGCCATCCTCGAATCCGAGGCCATGAAGCGCGACCGGGGCGAGAAGCCCAGCCTGCCCTTCTGGCTCAGCCCCACCCAGGTTCGCTTCCTGCCCGTCAGCGACGAATACCAGGACAAGGCCCTGGAACTCGCCGCGGCCATCAACGCCATGGGCGGCCGCGCCGACGTGGACGACACGTCCGCCGGCATTGGCAAGAAGATCCGCACCGCCGAGAAGGAATGGGTCCCCATCATCGCCGTGGTCGGGGAAAAGGAGGCGGAAAGCGACGTCTACAACCTGCGTGTCCGCAAGCAGGAACTCTTGGAACGCGCCGACTTGGATCCCGCAGCCGACGGCCAGAGCCTCGGCAACTACGCCGTGCCCTGGCAAACGCTGCTGCAGATGGTCGAGCAGAACATCGGGGATGAACCCCGCGCCCCGCTACCCCTGCCCGTGCGCCTCAGCCAGCGGCCGGTGTTCCGGGGCTAGATTAGGCCTGCAGCCCCATCACGTAGATGCGCGGGGTGGTGTCGTCCTCCGCCCCCCAGCCTGCGGCCACGCCGGCGGCGCTGGCGGTGGCCGGCAGGTCCTGCACGTCGCGCCCCAAGGCGTACGGGCAGTCCTCGTCGTATGGGAGCATGCCGAGCAGGTAGTCGTTGCCGCCGTGGACGTATTCGAGGGTGACGGCGAGTTTGATGCTCCAGCTGCCCGAGAAGGTGTCCGAGGTGACGTGGATCCCGTCCGTCGTGTCGACGGTAGCGTCCTCCGGTCCAGCCAACAGCTCCACATCGACGATGGTGCGGCCCTCTGGGTCCACCACGAGCTCGGGGCGGCTGTAGGTGCCCTTGGCGGTGAACACGACGGTCAGGCCGTCCTCTTCCAGCGCCGTGTCGCAGACAGTGAGGTAGTAGGGGTAGATCGCGCTCTGTTGGGTGGCCCGAGCGTAGCCCACGTCCACCGTGGGGCTCAGATTTTGTTCGCGCTCCAGGGTCCACAGAACCTCGGGGTGGTCGCCGGTGTTGTTGCGCAGGACGCGCCCCAACTCCATGTGCCATTCGAACTCCTCCAGTGGGAGTTCCGTCATCATGACGGCATCGAAGGCCAAGTTGTCCACTTGGTGGTGGGTGAGGTTGATTCCTTCGGCGCGGATCGTGCAACTGCTCCACTCGCCCGCAGCCAAGAAACCGCCAGGCACGGCACGGGTTTCTTCGTGGGGCTCCGAGATGCAGCGCAGACCGTCGCTGGTGGCCCAGAGGCTGAGCAGCGCGTGCTCGGTGTTCTTGGAGTCGACCAACACGTCGTTGGGGGCCGTGAACGGCGTCGTCAAAATCTGCGTGACCTGGACAGGCGTCCACACAGGCTTGGCGGGTTCTTCCTCCTCATGGGTCGCCTCCTCGACGACGGCCTCAATCTTCTCCACGGCCTTCGCCACGTCCTCCGGGGTCTCCACTTCTGGTTGCGCGGAGAAGGATTCGCTCACCGTCTCGGGCTCGACCACTTCCGTGGAGGACAACCCGGCACAGCCGGACAGGGCAAGGGACAACAGGCTCACGGCAACGAGAATGGCACGCATCGCCCCAGCATCCCAGGAACGCAATAAAAAGAACATAGTCACGACGACGAAAGCATCGACGCGCGCCTTCGATTCTTTCACATTCCACGCGACGCGGTGTTCCCACACAGTGTGTGTTTTCCCCGCCGCCCCA
>JBFKTF010000028.1:0-14906 GCA_041636435.1 Thermoplasmatota archaeon | reverse complement strand
GTTCACACCCAAGCCGTCTTAGCCGCCCATCCCGGTCATTGGTCGATGAGTGCTCTTGCTGCGAACGCCGCCGTCCTCGTCGGAGTCCTCCTGGCTGGCTTCTCTGCGTTGCTGACCATCGTGGGCGTCCTGACCTGGCGCCGCGTCGGCCATCCCCGCTTGGCTTGGGTGAGTTTGGCGTTCCTGGTCTTCACCATCGAAGGCGTCGCGTTGACGCGCGATGCCTACCTGCGGCGCGGCACCATCGCCGAAGCTGGCTGGGATGCCTTGCCCATGCTGGCGCTTGGCAACCTCGTCGTGGTGCTCGCCTTGTACATGGCCGTCCTGAAGCGCTGACATGCCACCCCCGACCAAAGAGAACGTCCTGGATCTGCCACTGCGGCGGCGCATCCACGAGGCGGTCCAGGAGCATCCGGGGGTCCACTTGCGTGGCCTGAGCGACATCGTGGACGTCGCGGTGTCGACGCTGGAATACCATTGCTATCAACTGGTCCGCACGGGCCACCTCACGACGCGCGAGGATGGTGGCTTCAAGTGCTTCTACCCAGCCGAAGGCATGGATCGGCGCGACAAGGACCTGCTGTATGTGCTGCGGCAAGAAGCGCCGCGGCGCATCTGCGCCCACTTGTTGCTGGAGCCCGGCTCGACGCCCAAGCAACTCAAGGAGATGCTGGGCATCAGTGGCGGCACCTTGACGTTCCATCTCAAGAAGCTGGACGCCGCGGGGCTATTGGAGGAGGAGCCAGCCGGGCGCACGAAGAAGCTCTTCATCACCGACGAGGAGCGCGTGGCCAACGTGTTGTGCACGTACAAGGCCAGCTTCGTGGACGACGCCGTGGACCGCTTCGCAGCGCTCTGGATGGACCTGCACCCGTAGCTCAGAAGTCTTCGCGGCGGCGGGGCCAGAACATGCCAGCGCCACCCAGGGCGACGCCCAGGATGCCGGCGCCGATGCCAATCAAGACGCTGGGCTGGGTCAGGAAATCCGCGGCAACTTGGATGATGTGCGTCGACCAGTGGGGCACGCTGGCCATGACGTGGACGCCATCCTCGTCTTCGACGATCCAGTATTCGGGTTGGCCGCCGTCGTTGTTGGCGTCCATCACGTCTTCGAGGCTGTCGGCCATGCGGAACACGACCTCGGTCTCGGAGCCGTCCTCGTGCACGTCGTAGTAGCTCAGCACCAGTTCGGGGCCGGCCAGTTCGTCGCGGTCCAAGTCGATGACGATGGTGCGTCCCGAGTCGAGCGTCGCGTTGACCGTGACGCGCAGGGGTTCGTCCAACGTGATCTTGTCTGGCTTGCTGACGTTGACGTCCACGTCGTCGTACGCGGTGACCTCGGAGGTGTCGTCCACGGCCACGGACGCGCCTAGGTTGCCGTTGGCAATTGCTTCCTCGACGATGTCCTGATCCAACGCGCCGGCTTGCACGCCGGTGCGGAAGAAGCGGGCGTCGCCGGTCAAGACGATGCTCTCGCCGTCTTGCACCAGGTCGTGGCCCGCGAGGCGGTACACGTAGCCGTTGAGTTGCAGGTTGAGGCCGTTGGGGGCTTCGTGGACGCGGGTGCCCGGAGCCAGGACGAGGCGCAGGCTGGCGTCGTCGTCCTCCGAGCGGTACCAGAAGTTGGCGGTGGGGTTGTCGTGGATTTCCAGGCGGGAGTCGTCGGTCTGGAAGCGGATGCGGCTGCCGTCTTGCTTGACCTTGAAGTCCTCGGCTTCCTCGCCGTACTCGATGGCCGCAAACAGCACCGTGCCGCCCACGGCGTAGTCGATCAAGGCGCGGCCCTCGCGGTCCACGTCGAAGTCCACGTGCTTGGAGTCCACGCGGATGTCGTCGACTTTCCGCAATTGCTTGCAGACCGTCTTGAGGCGATCGTCGTCCACGTCATCGAAGGCAATGCGGGTGCAGGGTTCGATGAGGGCCGCGCAGCGCAGTTCGCCGCGACTGCAGGCCTTGGCCACCAAGGCGCGGCACTCGCTGTCGTCGTGCTCAGCGCAGTATGCTTCCACGCAGGCGCGCCGGTCGTCGGCGTCCTTGCACGTCTGGCGCAGGGACCCGGGGCCACCGGGGCCGCTGTTGTCGGTCTTGTTGCCTTCCGGCTCGTCCGTCTCGTTTTCCTCAGGCTCGTCGCGGTCGTCGGGCTCGTCGCCGTCGTCCGGCTTGGCGTCCGCCTTCGTCGGGTCGGTGCCGTCCTTGAACTCGTCACGGTTTTCGCGCCCGTCTTCGTCCGGGTCGCCCTTGCCATCCTGCTTCAGGTGGCCAAAGTAGCGGCATTCCCAACGGTCGGGCAATCCGTCCTCGTCGCGGTCCGCGGCGTCGGCGGTGCTCGCCGAGGCGCAGACGTTGCCATCGCCCCCCGCCGAGCCCCCGCCGCCGGCGGTTTGGGCGGCAGCCAGGGGGGCCAGAAGGAGCAAAGCCAGGACGACCAACGTGGTCCTCATCGATGGTGACTCGGCGCCCGAGACATAAAAGGCCGTCCGGACAGACGTCGAACGTTCCCGCCCCGCCCCGCTGGTCGCTTATAAATCTCCAGGGGGCTGCGTCGACTGCGCGTCGTCCAGGCGGCCCCATCGTTCGACAACACCTCGAACAACCCTAAATATCGGGCCGGGCGAGTTTGGTCTGGACTCCACTTGGGGTCCACCGACCACCACCCTGGGGCCCCGGATTCGGGGCCCCACCCTCCCCTTCCTTGAGCGCCACGCTCATCTATCATCCCATGTGACCCCGAAGTGAGCCCTTGGCCACCATCGCGGAACAGATCAAGGAAATCGAAGCCGAGATCCTGAAGACGCAGAAGAACAAGGCCACCGAGTTCCACATTGGGAAACTCAAGGCCAAGATCGCTGCGCTCAAGCAACAACAGGAGAAACAAGCGGCACAAGCCGGCGGCGGCGGCGTCAGCTACGCCGTCAAAAAGTCCGGCAACGCCACCGTGGGCCTCATCGGTTTGCCCTCCGTGGGCAAGTCGACCATCCTTGGCGCGCTGACGGGCAAGGAATCCGAGACCGGCGCCTACGCCTTCACCACGCTCACCGTCATTCCGGGCATGCTGAAGCATCGCCACGCGGACATCCAGATTCTCGACATGCCCGGCATCATCGCCGGTGCGCACATGAACAAGGGTCGCGGCAAGGAAGTCATCGCCGCCGCCCGCAACTCCGACCTGATTCTGCTCACCCTGGACGCCAAGCAGGCCAAGAAGCACCTGCCCGTCATCATCCGCGAACTGGAGCAGTCCGCCATCCGCATCAACCGCCGCCCCAAGGACATCAACGTCTACTACCGGGAACGCGGCGGGGTCAACATCCAGACCACGTGCAAGCAGACGCACATGACGGAGGCGCAGATTGAGGACATCGTGCGCCAATTCCGCATCAACAACGCCGACGTGGTGGTGCGTGAGGACATCAGCGTGGACGACTTGGTCGACCACCTTTCCGGCAACCGCGTCTACATTCGCGCCGTCGCCATCGTCAACAAGGTGGACCTCGTGGGCGAAGAGGGCTTCGAGGAGCTCAAGGAGTGGCTCGCGGGCCAAGGCTTCCCGGCCATTCCAATGGTGGCCAACAAGAAGCTCGGCGTGGACGTCGCCAAGGACTTCATCTACGACTCCCTCGGCATGATGCAGCTCTTCATGAAGCCCCAAGGCGAAGAGGCCGACTTGGAGGAGCCGATGATTGTCAAGGAGGGCAGCGACGTCGGCATGGTCTGCGACATCCTGCACCGTGAGTTTCGCAAGAAGTTCCGCTACGCCAACGTGTGGGGCAAGTCGGCCAAGTTCCCGGGGCAGACCGTCGGCATCGACCACGTGCTCGAAGACGGCGACATCGTGAGCATCATCACTCGACGGTGAGCGAAGCGAAGCGGCCGGTGCGAGGGCGCCCCGTGCCGCACTTGCCCGGATGGCCCTCCCCGAACGCATCGACAACCTTGATGCGCTGGAGCCACCAATACCCCGCCGTGGGTGACCGACTTTGGAGCTTGGACGAGGCCAATGCGGCGTTGCCCGAGGTGCGCCGCTTGCTGGCCACGGCACGGCAAGCCGCATCCCGGGTCCGTGACGAGGAAGACCAGGTCAAGGACATCGAAATCGTGTACGGCGTCGAGGTGCGCGAAGAAGGACACCACGCCCACGGGGAATGGCAGGTCCGCCACGATCGCATGCACGCCGCCAAGAGCGAGCTGGAATCCGCCGTGCAGGCATTCCGCGATGCCGGCGTCGTCCTGAAGGACATCGACCTGGGCCTCGTGGACTTCCCATCGGAACGCGCCGGCGAGACCGTCTACTTGTGCTGGCGCGCCGGCGAGACCCGCATCCATTCATGGCACCCGGTCAACCAGGGCTTCGCTGGCCGCAAGCCCCTGCCCGACCTGCCCGGCGTCTAGCGCAACAGGAGGGCGGTCCGCTCGAGGGCGGTCCATGGGGCATTGTGGCCCTGCGAGTGCATTGAAGAACCAGAAGGCGATGTCGTGCCATGGACCGCACGCAATCCCAAGCCGCCGCCGGCGAGATGCGCCCCGTGACGCGCATCGTCGTCCCCGTGGCCGGAACCGACCGTGAGTTCATTGTCCAGGAACACGCGGTCTTCATGGCCGGGGCCCTGGAAGTCCCGATTTTGGCCGTGCACGTCACGTCCCCCACCGAACCGGCCAACGGCCACTTGTTTGAGTGGATTACGAAGACCTGCAAGGAATGGAACGTCGAGTTGGAGACGCATGCACTGGATGGCGACGACACCGCCGACGTGCTCGTGGAGGAACTCGAACCCATGGACCTGGTCATCATTGGGTCCGAGCGCATGGGCGGGCGCTACCACTTCGGCAGCGTCGCTGAGCGCGTCGTCGCACAGGCGCCGTGCCCAGTGCAAATCATCCGCTTGGACGACTAGAGACGCAGGCCCTGCATCTCCGCCGAGCGCAGGGGCAGGACGAGGCTGCTGCCTTCCAGATGCAACACGACGTCCGTTTCCTCGAAGCTCTCGATGGTGCGGCCGTCGTCGTGGCTCTTGATGGTGATGCGCAGCGCGTGGCCGGCTTCGATTAGGTCCTCTTGCGGGTAGAAGTCCAGCACCGTGTTGTAGGCGCCCGTCGGGATGGCGGCGTCCTCGGGGAAGCCCTTCCAGAATCGGGTGTTGAGGTAGCCGTAGTTCTCGCGGGCGCGCACCACTTGGCCATCCTCGTCGATGACATCCATGACGGCCACCACGTGCACCATGTGGCCATTGCTGTCGAGGCTCAGGTTCAGCAAGGGCACGCCGGAGACCAGCATGTCTTGAGTGAACGGCTCGGTCTCGAAGACCAGTTGCGTGTGGGTGCATTGCACCGTCTGCATTTCGGCGGAGTGCGCCGCGGTGCCGCGGCTGTGTTGTTCGCGGGGGCAGGCGTGCCAGCTGGGCGTGCCGGTGCCGGCCGCGCCGATGGAGCCACCGTCGCCCAGGGGCAGGACGAGCGTCTCGGCTTCGTCGCCCAAGAGCGGGAACGTCGTGGAGCGGTGCCAGGTGCCGTCGTTGGCTTGCACCCAGGCGGTGGAGCCTTCGAACATGCCCGTCGGGATCTCCTTGAGGTAGGTGTCGAAGAAGGCCGTGGCGTAGGCCCACCAGTTGCCCCAGGGGGTCTGGCAGGTGCGGTCGTCGGCGCCCTGGTAGTTGCTGGGGCAGGCGCCGTCGTCGCTGGCCGGGTAGGCGTGGCCCCATTGGCCGCCGATGAAGGTCTTGGAGTCGCTGCCCAGCTCGTTGAACCAGGTGGCGATGTGGTCGGGCTTGACGTTCCAGTCGGCCAGGCCTTGGGCCATCAGGACGGGGAGCGTGATGTCCTTGGCGCCGGGGCGCAGGTTGCGTTCCTGCCACCAGCCGTAGTAGTCGCCCGACTGATCCAGGCCACCGTGGACAAGGGCGTTTTCCGCGTGGGGGCACAACGGCTGGCCGATGAGCTTCTCCAGGCCGCTGAGCGGGTTCATGGTGGGCGTCACGCCTTGCTGGGTGTAGCCGGTGTTGGTGCCGCCCAAGCTGTGTTGGCCGCTGTATGGGACACCGTCGTTGTGGTGGTAGTGGTAGAAGCTGGTGCTGGCGACAATCGGCACGACGGCCTTGACGGCCTCGCTGCCGGACATGGCCGCCATGTGGCTCGTGGAGCCGGGGTAGCTGGCGCCAATGAAGCCGACATTGCCATTGCTCCAGGGCTGGGCGGCGATGGCGTCGGCCAGGGCACCGATGTCGTCGATGTCCGCTTGGCCGCGCAGGTTCAGGCAGTCGTTGCTGTCGCCGGTGCCGCGCAGATCGGCGTGGACGTAGACGTAGCCGCGGCGCGTGAACTCGTTCTCGAAGCGGCCATCGCTGCACGTCACCACGGGCGGCTCGATGGCGGTGCCGTAGGGGGTCGTGTTGCAGCCGGGCGCCGTGTAGGGGGTGTGTTGCACGATGGTCGGGAAGGGACCGTCACCGGCGGGCATGACGACGCGGCCATGCAGGGTGTTGCCCGTGGAGCCCTCGGGGAAGATGTCGAACATCTCCAAGACCATGGACGTGTCCGGCTCGATGGGCGCGTAGCCCAGGTAGGGTGCCGCATCCATCCGCGCGGTGTCTTGGGTTGGTTCGTCTTGGTCCACCGAGGCGCACCCGGCGAACGTGATGGTCAGGAATAGGGTCAGGACAGCCCAAGCTCCGCGCATGCCACGCCAGCCCCGCCGGTCCTTGAAACCCCTTGTGGTGCTCCACTTCGGCGACCGCCTCGTTCAAGAGTCTGGCCCCACTGCCCCGCTCCATGAGCAAGACCGTCCGCGTCATCGGTGTCCCATTGGACCTTGGCGCCAGCCGCCGTGGCGTCGACATGGGCCCCAGCGCCATCCGTGCCGCGCGCCTGCACAGCCGCATCCGCGACCTGGGCTTCGAGGTGGAGGATGCGGGCAACGTCTACTCGCCAGAGATCGAAGAACAGATGGACCACGGCACGGAGGACCTCAAGTTCGCCGACCAGATCTTGGCCACCTGCGCGGACTTGGCGGACAAAGTGGAGGCAGCCATCGCTGCCGGCACCATCCCCCTGGTGTTGGGTGGGGACCACAGCGTCGCCATCGGCACCCAAGCGGGTCTGGCGCGCCACAGCAAGGACCGGGGCATGATTTGGTTCGATGCCCACGCCGACTTCAACACCAACGAGACCAGCCCCAGTGGCAACATCCACGGCATGCCGGTGAGCGCGTCCCTCGGCATCGGCCACCCCCGCCTCGCCGATTTTGATCAGCCCGGCCCCAAGCTGCGCCCGGAAAACACGGTGCTGGTGGGGCTGCGCGACGTGGACCCGAAGGAAGCGGAACTGCTGGCCGACTCCGGAGTCCACTACTACACCATGCGCGACATCGACGAGTACGGCATGAAGCGCATCGTCGAGGAAGCGATGCGCATCGCCAGCGACGGCGTCGACCAAGTGCACCTCAGTTTCGACTTGGACGCCGTCGATCCCCAATGGGCTCCCGGCACCGGCACCACCGTCAGCGGCGGGCTCACCTACCGTGAAGCCCACTTGGCGCTGGAGATGCTGGCCGAAGCCGGCATCATCACCAGCATGGAGTTCGTCGAGGTCAACCCGTTGCTGGACAACGGCAACCAGACCGGCCAATTCGCCGTCGGCCTCATCGCCAGCGCGTTGGGCAAGGCCATCATCCAAGAGTGAACCGAATCCCCGGCGACGACCAAGGCGCCGGGGAGGTGAGCAAAGGAGCGGGACCACCGCCCCGACCAAGAGGCGGTGGTGGGTGAGCAATTGATTGGGACCCGGCCGACGACCAAGACGGCCGGGTTGGTGAGCAAATGACGCGGACCCCCAGCGACGACCAAGACGCTGGGGGAGGTGAGCGATTGAAGCGGATCCGGGGCCACGACCAAGCAGCCCCGGAAGGTGAGCGATTGAAGCGGACCCCGCCGACGACCAAGACGGCGGGGGGTGAGCAGGAGGCACATGCCTCCAAACACTCTGTTGGACTCCGAAGTATATGGGGCTCCTCGGGGTCGCTGGAAAGCGGTCCCGTCAGGAGTGGAAACGATGGCGATGGCGCGGTGAATTCAACGCGATGGCGCTGGAAAATGTCGTGAAGGGGAATGGCCCGGCAAGATGTTCCCCCATGCTGCCGGGCCGGAGCAATCGGGGTGCAAACGAATGGAAATGGCCCGGGGCGGAATGTTCCCCCATGCTGCCCCGGGCCGGTTCAGCGTGAGAAGTGAGCGGAAAGATGGAAAGGAAGAGGTGCGGCGCTGACAGCGCCGCGCGGGGTCCGGGGCGGAGCCCCGTCACGCTGAAGCGCGAAGCGCTTCAGAAGGGGAGCCAGCTGGTGGCCTGGTGGAACCAGCCCTGGACGGTGCCCAGGAAGCCTTGTGCTTGGCCGGCGGCGCCCATGGCGCTGCCTTGGGGGTCCTCGGCATCGGCGTGGGCACAGTGGTGCAGGCCAAGCTCGGTGGCGTCGGGCGTGTCGGGGTGGGCGACGGGGGCGGCGGGCAGGCTGCCGGTCACGGAGGTGGCGGCATCCTTGGCCTGGGCGGTGACGGTGTCGGCGTGGCCTTCGACGGTGGCCAGGTGGCCCGCGGCCTGTGCCTGGGCGTCGCGGGCATCGAGGCAGGCACCAAGCGCGGTGCCATCGTGGTGGACGGTGACGACGTCACCGGCGGGGGTGTTGGGCAACGAGGGTAGTTGCGGCGTTGCCGGCAACTCTGGTGCGGCCGGTACGCCGGGCACCGCAGGAACGCCCGGGGCGCCAAGTTGGGCGCTCACGGGCATGGCGATCATGAACAAGCAGGTCAGGCCCACAGCAAAGCGGGCAGCGGTCTTCGAGAGCATGGGGGGTCTCCAAACACACTGTTGGCCTCCGCAGTATATGGGGCTCCTCGGGGCCGGCGGAAATCGCGGTCGTGGTGCCCGTCAATCGTCTCGATGCCGCTGGAAAATGAGCTGCATCCGATCCGCTGCCCAGGGCAAGGCGCCCAGGGCGGCCCCAATGACGGCGTAATGCCAGATGCGACCCGGCGCGGCATCGACGATGCGGCACTCGGCGTCGAACCTGTTGTAGAAGAACCAAGACTCGAGCAAGCCGACGGCCACGAAGAAGCCGAGGATGGTCAGCAGCGGCACCGGGAGCCAGCGGCGCCACCAGGGATGCCGGTCGGACCACGCGGCGTACAGGAGGGACACCACCAGAGTGGCCAGAGGAAGCCACAGGAACTCCATGTGCCACGCGTTGTTGCACACGCGGCGGGAACCCCGTCGCCACCCAAGGCGCTTGCGTGCGGGCTTACTCCTGTTCTCGGCTTGGAAACGTTAATAGAAGCCCCTTCATCGGCCGGCCACCCCCACTTAGGTGGACCTATGGCCCGTCAATCTCAACCCCTGTCCGGCAAGACCGTCGCCATCTGGCTTGCAGTGTTCTTCCTGCTGAGCCTCGGCCTCCGCGTCGGCCTGAACGTCGGCCCCAGCTTCGACGACGAAGGCGACCGCTACCTCTACTCGGGCAACGACCCGTACTACCACGACCGCGTCGTGCGCCACATCACCGAGACGGGCCAGTCCGTGGTGTTCGATGACGCGATCAACTACCCCACGGGTGCCTACAACCCGAACCCGCCAATCTATGATTGGACGACGGCGTTCGTGGCCGGCATCTTCGACATGGTCGGCGTTTCCGACCCCTCCGGTGCCGCGCTCAACAGCATGGTCGCCGTATGGGGCGCCCTGACCATCTTCCCGGTCTACATCATCGCCACCTCCCTATGGGGGCGGCACGCTGGCCTTTGGGCCGCGTTCCTGATGGGCGTCTCGGCGCCCCACATCCAGCGCGGTGTCTGGGGCTTTGCTGACCACGACGCCACGACGATGTTCTTCATCACGCTGGCCATGATGGCGCTGGTCAAGGGCCTGCAGGCGCTCGACCACCGCGAATACGTCAGCGACTGGCGCCACGGCGACGCCCGCATGGCCGGCATCAAGGCCAGCTTCGCCCACAACAAGACCGCCATGCTGTGGAGCACCCTCGCCGGTGTCGCCCTCAGCGCCACGGCCCTCACCTGGAAGGGTTACCCCTACGTGCTGGCCGTCATGGCCGTCGCCGTCGGTTTCCAACTCCTGTGGGACCACGTCAAGAACAAGGACAGCACCGCGCTGGCCGCATTCTACCTGTGGCCCATGCTCCTGGTCACCCTGATTCCGCTGCCCTATTACGCGGTCTACTCCGTGTTCCTGGACACCACCATCATGGCCGGCCTGTACGTCCTGATTGGCGTCCTCCTGGTGGCCGCCATCCTGGTGCCCACCCGCGACCTGCCCTCGGTGGTCGTCTTCCCGGCCCTCCTTCTGGCGGGCCTGGCGGGCCTCCTGGTGATGCTCTTTGCCATCCCCAGCGTGGGTCAGACGGTCTTCACTGGCCTTGGCTACTTCGAGCAGACCAAGCTGTTCACCACCATCGCCGAAGCCCAGCGCAGTGAACTGGGCCGCGTGGCCGCCAGCTTCGGGTTCTTCACCTTCCTGCTGGCGTTCTGGGGCATCGGCCGCAGCATCAAGTCCGCCTGGAAGGGCGACAACGCCCAGATGCTCATGGTCGCCTGGGCCCTCGTGGCCGGCTTCATGGCCTTCGCCGCCACCCGTTTCATCATGAACGCGGCGCCGGTCTTCGCCATCCTGGCCGCTGGCCCCATCGTGAGCCTCATCGGCATGCTCAAGCTCGACGACGTGCGCCGCCGGTTCCGCCAACAACACGGCCAGAACCAAGTGGGCGCCGCCTTCAAGAGCCTGAACATGCGCAGCAGCCTCGGCATCGCCTTCATCGCGTTCTTCCTCGTCGTCCCCAACCTCTGGCTCGGCGTCGACGCCGCGGTCCCCCGCGAAGTCGAATTCGAGAACGGCTGGGCCGACAACGACCGCGAGACCACCGACCGCATGGGCGCCTTCGGCATCGACTTCGACGTCAAGGACAACGGCTGGCTCGAGGTGTTCTACCACCTGAAGGGCCTCGACACCGACGTGCCCATGGAAGAACGCCCGGCGTTCATGGCCTGGTGGGACTACGGTCACTGGGCCACCGACCTGGGTGAACACCCGACGGTCGCCGATCCGTTCCAGAACCACTTCCAGATTGCTGGCCGCGTCCTGGCCGCCGAATCCGAACAGGAAGCCATGGCCTGGATGACCATCCTCATCGCGGACGACAACCACGACCGCAACGGTGGCTACACGGCCGGCGTCGAAGCGGCCCTGCGCGATGTGGACGAAGGCCTGCTGGCCATCGGCCCCGAGAAGAACCGCGACCGCCAGATGGCCATCCTCACGGACGCCGTCGACCTCAGCGGCGACGCGATCTTCGGGCTCTACGACGCCGTCACCGACGGTGCCGGCAAGGAGATCCGCTACCTCGGTGTCGACGTGCGCATGTACCCCTTCAGCGCGGACAACCCCGGCATCTTCTACGCCCCCGCGTTCCTGGCCAACAAGAACCCCGACGCGTTCCTTGACTACAGCTACGCCGCCACCACCGGCGGCCTGAGCCTGGACGTCAAGCAATACGCCGTGGACGACAACGGCAACTCGTACCGCCTGGACCCGCCGGTCATCGAAGACCGCAACGGCAAGCCGTACAGCGTCGCCGGCAACCAAGCGTACCCGGGCAAGAACGTCCCCGTGGGCGCCCAAGGTGGCACCCCGGTGAACTTCCGCCTGAACCCCACCGGCGCGTTCTACGACTCGTTCTACGCCAACGCCTTTGGCCACCAACTCAACGGCTTCATCCCCGGTGAAGGCCTCGAGCACTGGCGCGTCATCAGCGTCGGCGGCGAAGGCAGCGTCAAGCTGCTGGAATACTTCCGCGGTGTCCCCGTCAGTGGCCGCGTCGTCGACGACGCCGGCAGCCCCCTCGCCGACGTCGATGTCACCTTCATCGACGGCGAGAACGCCACCCACCACACGGTGACCACCGGAGACGATGGCCGCTACACGGTCATGGCGCCCTTCAGCGTCGACGGCGACCTGCGCCTCATCGCCCAGCGCGGCGGTGCGGAGATTGCCAGCATCGGCAGCCTGCAATTCACTCGTGAGGAGGCCCGCGCCGGCAACCCCACGAGCGCCCCCGACCTGGTCGTCCCCCGCGGCAGCATCCAAGGCAACGTCTTCGAGGACGCCAACGGCAACACCACCTTCGAGGCCGGTGAAGGCCTGCAAGGCGCCATCGTCACCATCGGCGACGTCAACGTCACCGCCGGCGCCGACGGCAGCTACCGCCTCGACGGCGTCACTCCCGGCAGCATCACCGTGACCGCCAACCTGGACGGCTTCACGCAAGTGACTCGCACCGTGACGGTCCCGCCCGGCGAAACCGCCACCCAGGACCTGCCCATGCGCCCCGAGCCCAGCGCCGTGACCTTCGAACTCCGCGACCAGGATGGCGCCGTCAGCCAGGTCCAGTTCGAAATCGTCGCCAGCGACGACAACGTCCAGCGCCGCACGACCAACAGCACCGGCTTCGCCACCGCCAACCTGGCCCCTGGTGACTACACGATCCGCATCGACGGCTTCGAAGTCACCCAGGACGGCGTCACCAAGACGTACAACGCCAACCAGCAGCTCACCGTCCCCCGCGGCGGTCAGCCCATGGACATCGTCGTCAGCGTGACCCGCACGGACAGCTGAGCCGGCGGTCCTTCCTCTTCCCTTCCTTCCTTTGTTGCCCCCGTGGGGCAGTCAACCTGGCTTGCGCTGAGCGGAGGCTTCGTGGCGCAAGGGGCTGCGACTAGTTGCGTAGCGGGATGGTCGCCGCAACGTCGCGCAGGATGTCCATGCCGCGGTTGATGTCGTCCAAACCGCAGGCGTAGCTGAAGCGCAAGTGGCGCTCGCCCAGCGGGCCAAAGGCGCTGCCGGGGCTGCCAATGAGGCCCGCCTTGGCGAGCTTCATGGCGAAGTCGCTCGACTTGATGTCGTGCTCGTAGCGCGGGAACGCGTAGAATGCGCCGCCGGGCTTCTCCATGTGCATGCCGGGAATCTCCTGGATGCGCTTCGTGATCAAGTCGCGGCGCTTCTGGAACTCGACCTTCATGTGGTCGGCTTGGTCCTGGGGGCCTTCCAGTGCCGCGACGCCGGCCCACTGGATGGGCGTCGGGGGGCAGGCGACCGTGTAGTAGTGCATGGTCTCAATCGCCTTGACGTAGTCGGCGCGGGTGGCAATGCAGCCCAGGCGCCAGCCGGTCATGGCGAAGGTCTTGGAGAACGAATTGACCCAGATCACGTTGTCCATGTGGGTCAGGAACGAGTGGTGCTCGTCGTCGTACGTCAGGAAGTCGTAGACCTCGTCGGCCACCACCATGATGCCCGCGTCCTCGGCCACTTCAGCCAACGCGCGCACTTCGTCCCGGCTCATGCAGGCACCCGTCGGGTTGCCCGGGGTGTTGACGAAGATGAGCTTCGTGCGGGGCGTGATCTTCTCCTTGATCTCCTCGATGTCCGGGTTGTACCCGTTCTCGGGAAGGAGGCTGTAGTGGATGGGGAAGCCACCGCAGATGCGGGTCTGGGCATCGTAGAGCACGAAGCCCGGGTCGGGCACCAAGGCTTCGTCGCCGTGGTCGATGAAGGTCTGGCAAATCGCCATCAGGCCCTGCGTGGCGCTGCTGGTGACGATGATGTTCTCGGCGGCCACGTTTTCGTGGCGGTAATCCGCGATGCGGTGCGCCAGGGCCTCACGCAGTGGTGGGATGCCGAGGCTGGGGCCGTAGCCGTTCTTGCCCGCGTTGGTCGCCTCGTACATGGCGTCCCGCACGTGCTGCGGGGGCTCGAAGTCTGGCTCGCCCAGGCCCATGTTCACGCTGTCGCTGCCAGCAAGTTCGAACATCTTGCGGATGCCAGACATCTCGATGCCCAGCAAGCGTCGCGCAATCAGGTCCCGGGTGCTCACGGGTCGGCCGACGGGTGCTCCCAGATAAGGACAGCGCCAGCCATCGCTGATGGATGGATGCAAAGGTGAACCTGTTCACCCCTAGGGGAATGCAGTGGCGCCGGCGTGGTGGGCTGGTCTAGGCGACCAGTTCGTCTTCCATCTCCACGTCGTCGACGGGCGCGCTGACCTTGGTCGGGAAGTGGTTCAGGATGACGATGTCGCCGGTGGCGGCGACCCAGCGGTAGGGGACGGACACGTTGTGACCACCCTCCACCAGTTGGGTGTTGGTGCGCGTCAGGAGCAGGCTGCCGACGCGGCGGTTTGGCAGGTCCAGGATGACGTTCTGCACGACGCCAACGTAGCGGCCCTTGCCCGTGTATACTGGTAGATTGATGAAATTCGTGACCTCAGTGTCCAAGGTGCATCCCCGAAGGTTCCATGGTTGGCGGACTATTTCACCCGTTTCCTTCTGGAGTGGCGGTGCTTCTTAAGCCATCCAAAGGCCGCCGTTCACGTGGATTGCCTGACCCGTCACGTAACTGGACTCGGGCGACGCCAGCCACGCCACCACGTTGGACACATCCTTGGGCGTCCCGATGCGGCGCAATGGCACCTCCAACGTGCGGCCTGCGCGGCGTTCGGCGGTGTCGTCCCCGATCATGTCGGTGTCGATGTAGCCGGGGCACACGGCGTTGACGCGCACGTCGGGAGCCAATTCCAGGGCCTGTGCCTTGGTCAACCCCAGCAGCGCCGCCTTGGCGGCCGCATAGGCTGCCCCGTGGCTCGTGCCGCGACTGGCCACAATGCTGCTGACGTGGACGATGATGCCGTGGTGTCCTCGCAGGGGCTCCTCCAGTTCCCGGCTCATCAACGCGGGCGCATCCAGGTTGATGGCCAGGTTGCGGCGCCAGCGAATCGGCTCCATGCTCGCCATGCCGATGCGGTCGTAGATGCCGGCGTTGGCCACAAACACGTCGATGTCGTCGCACCGGTCCCGCGCTTCGGCCGC
>JBFKTF010000027.1:0-15329 GCA_041636435.1 Thermoplasmatota archaeon | reverse complement strand
CTGTTCCGCCACAAGGAGTTCCAACAACGCGACCAAAGCCTCACCGACCTCGAACAAGAGGCCCGTGACCAAGGCGTCGCCCTCATCGAACTGGACGGCAACATCGGCGTCATCGCCAACGGCGCCGGCCTCACCATGGCGACCCTCGACGCGCTCACCCACTACGGCGGCAAGCCCCGCACCTTCCTCGACCTGAGCGGTGCCACGGACCCCGAAAAGGTCGCCCAAGCTGTCCGCCTCATGAAGAAGTCCAACCCCGGCGTCATGCTGCTGAACCTGTTTGGTGGCATCACGCGCTGCGACGTCGTCGCCCAGGGCCTGGTCAGCGTCATCGACAACGAAGGCGTTGAGTTCCCCATCATCACCCGCATCAAGGGCACCAAGGAAGCCGAAGCCAAGGAAATCCTGGCCAGCTACGGCTTCAAGGTCGCCGACACGCTGCAAGAAGCGGCGCAAATGGCCACCGCGATGGCCAAGGACATGCCCACCAAGGAGGTCACCGCATGAGCGTCGTACTCAACGAACAAAGCAAGATCGTCGTCCAGGGCGCCACCGGCTCCGTGGGCCAGTTCCACATCAGCCAGATGAAGGAATACGGCGACTACGTCGTCGCTGGCGTCACCCCCGGCAAGGCCGGCCAAGAAGTCCACGGTGTCCCCGTGTTCAACACGGTCGCCGACGCGAAGGAAGCCACCGGCTGCAACGTCAGCCTCGTCTTCGTCCCGGCGCGCTTTGCCAAGGACGCCGTCATCGAAGCCGTCGACGCCGGCATGGAGACCGTCATCGTCATCACCGAGCACATCCCCGTGCACGACGCCGCCCACTTCGTCAACTACGCCAAGAAGCACGGCGTCATCCTCATCGGCCCCAACTGCCCCGGTGCCTGCACCGCGGGTGTGGCCAAGGTCGGCATCCTGCCCGGCCAAATCTTCACCCCCGGCGGACCCGTCGCCGTGGCCAGCAAGTCCGGCACCCTGACCTACGAAATCGTCGGCGCCCTCAGCGCGGAAGGCATCGGCCAGACCACGGTCCTGGGCCTCGGTGGCGACCCCATCCCCGGCACCAACCTCCTGGAAGCCGTCCAGCTCTTTGAGAAGGACGACGAAACCAAGGCCATCGTCTTGGTCGGTGAGATTGGCGGCGGCGCCGAAGAAGAAGCCGCGGCCTACATCGAAGAAACCGGCCTCGCCCAGAAGAAGCCGATCTACGCGTTCGTGGCTGGCCGCAGCGCCCCCGAAGGCAAGAAGATGGGCCACGCCGGCGCCCTCGTCGAGAAGGGCGTTGGCACCGCCGAATCGAAGTACGCCGCCTTCAAGAAGGCCGGCGTGAAGATCGTCGACTTCCCCACGGACATCGTGCCCCTCGTCAAGGCCGACCTCGGCCTGTAGGACGGCCGCGCTTCCTCTTCCCTTCCCTCCACCTTTGTTTGGATAGAATCGACACGCCACGCAACCCACAACTGCGTGCCCGACCCTGGCCACGCATGCGTGCGCGTTCCATCGTCATCGCTGCCTGCTTGCTGATTGCTGTCCTCACCGCCGCCCCCGGCGTCGAAGCCCGCCCCGAACCCGTGGGCGGATGCGACTCCGGAGCCACCCTCGAAGTGTGCTCGGTGCAATGCATCCACCCGCCCTGCGACCAGTACGTGTGCATCAACAACGCCGTGCAGCGCGTCTGCACCAACAGTTGACGCGGGCCACCCCGCACGGTTTTCCCCTTCTTCCTCGTCTCCTGCCTCGTGTCCATTGACGAGGTGCTCTCCTACTGGTTTGGATCCACGCCCTGGGGCCACGCCAAGATGTGGTACGAGATGGGTCGCGACCTGGACCCGGAGGTCCGCGACCGCTTTGGCGACACGGTCGAAGCGGCGCTACGGGGCGAACTGGATGGCTGGGCCGACTCCGTCGACGGCCGATTGGCGCTCATCGTGGTCTTGGACCAATTCACGCGGCACGTCTTCCGCGACACGCCCCGATTCACCGAAGGCGACGCGCAGGCCCAACGCTTGGCCCAAGCGGCCTTCGATGGCGAAGAGTGGCGTGCCTTGCGCAGCGACATGGCCAGTTTCCTGTTCATGCCACTGGAGCACGCCGAAGACGTGGACCTGCAACATCGGGCCGCCAAGGAACTGGAACGCGTCGCCGCGGTGCATCCCGACTTGGCCAACCTGTCCCCGTACCTCCAGGAACACCGCGAGATCATCGAGCGCTTTGGCCGATTCCCCGACCGGAACCTACTCCTTGGTCGGCCCTCGACGCCCGAGGAGCAAGAATTCCTGGCTGGAACCCACTTGGCCTGGTTCGAGCGCCAGTCCTAGGCGCCTGTTGGCCGGGCGCGGCCCGGGGTGGGCGTCGGGGGCATGGGTGCCGGTAGCCGCTGCACGCTCGGCTGCTTCGCCTGCGGCGGCGCTCTGGCTTGGAATGCAGGCAAATCGAAGGTGAACGTGCTACCGTGCCCGGAGTCTCCGTGGGCTTGGATGCGTCCGCCGTGGCGCTGCACGATCTTCTTGCACATGGCCAGACCGATGCCGGTGCCCTCGTACTCGTCTTGGCTGTGCCCGCGGCGGAACGGCTCGAAGATGTCGGTGGCGAGCCCAGGCGGGATGCCGATGCCGTTGTCCGAGACCACGAACTGAATGCGCCCACGGCGGTACTCACAGCTGACGCGGACCACGGGGGACCGCTTCTTGGGGTGGTACTTGGCTCCGTTTTCGATGATGTTGAGGAACAACTGGTGGAGTTGCGACGCGTTGCCCAACACCGGTGGCGTGTCGTCCCAGAGGATCTTCACGTCGGGGTATGCTTGCTGCACGGTGCGGTTGACCGACTCGCTCAACTCGTCTAGATTCACGGGCTCATGCGGCGTCACGTCGCTGTTGATGCTGGCCAATTGCAACATGTCCTGAATCAACTGGTCCATGCGTCGGGTGCCGCGCACGACCCGTTGCGCCGCCTCGGTGAGTTGCTCGTCTTGTTGCGCTTTGCGCTCGATGATGCCGACGAAGCCAGCAATGGTGCGCAGGGGCGCCCGCAATTCATGCGCGGTGAAGGACGCAAAGTCGCGCAGGTCTCGGTTGCTGCTGGCCAACGCTTTGTTTGTGGTGCGCAGGTGCAACGCTTGCTGTTCGCGTGCCGTGACGTCCCGTGCGGCTGCGTAGACGAGGCCATCGTGCGTGGAGCAAGTCCACTCCATGGCCCGGAATGCGCCGTCGGCGCGGCGGATGCGGTTGATGAATGGGCCGGCTTGGCCGGCCTCCGCGACGGAGTGAAGAAACACGCGGCTGGCGGCGTCATCCAATGGGTGGATGACGTCAAAGATTGGGCGGCCAAGCATGGCGTGCTTGGGGTATCCCAATTGCTCCACCATGCGGTTGTTGGCGTCCAAGAGGGTGCCGTCGAGCTTGGCGACGGCAAAGATGTCTTGGCTGGTGTCGAAGAAGTGGGCGCGGCTGACGGCGGCATGCGTGTCGGTGCCGGTCCCACTGAGGGCGTGCAATTCCAGCTCGGCCCACCGGGCCAATTCTCCCAGGGTCTCGTCGTCCACGCGGTCCCAGCTGCGGGGTGTGTGGTCGATGACGCACAGCGAGCCCAACGGGTTCCCGCCACGGTCGCACAGGGGGCGGCCCGCGTAGAAGACCACGTGCGGTTCGCCGGTCACCAACGGGTTGTCGAAGAAACGAGGGTCGCTTGGGGCGTCCTCCACGACCAGCGTCGTGCCTGGCGCGTGGATTGCGTGGCCACAAAACGAGACGTCGCGTGGCGTTTCTTTGGCGTCGAGCCCGCAGCGGGACGCGAAGAACTGGCGGTCTTTGTCCACCAGCGAAATCAAGGCGATGGGGACACCGAAATGTTGGCTCGCCCGCCGCGTGATGCGGTCCAACGCATCCTGGGGTGCCGCGTCCAGAAGGCCCGTGCGTCGAACCGCCGCAAGGCGTTGCGGTTCGCTGGCGGTGGGCGCGGCAGGCAGCATCAGAGCCTACACCGAGCGCTGGGCATATGAATGGAGGCCCCAAAATGCAGCGAATGGGGTGCCGTGGTGGGAAGATTGCATTTGGTCCAGGCCGAACGTGGGTGATGGGTTCAAGCCCAAGATGTGTCCATGGTGCACCATGCGCCAGTTTGCCTTGATCGTGTTCGTGGCCCTTGCCGGCTGCGCCGACCCATCGATCGTGGATTCGGAACCCCGGCCGGGAATCGCTCCGCAGGAGGGATTCGACGAAGACACCCGCAACGGCCTGCATTTGGAGGGCCGCATGCTCCCATGCGAAGCCGGTCACTGCATCGAAGCGACCGCCAGCAACGAAGGCAGCGAACCGGTCCACGTGTCCAACATCTGCACCCAACCGTTCCACGACCGCATGGAGCGCGACGGCAAGATGGTGCAGCACAAGGAACCCATGGCCACTTGCGCCGCGTTTGGAACCCGCCCCATGGAGCCCGGTGAGCAAATCGACTTCGGCTTCGAGTGGGATGGCACCGTGTGGGACGATGAGCGCCAACAATCCGTCGCCGCCCCCCAAGGCGCCTACCAATGGAGTGCCCATTTCCTGGCCTGGACAGAAGAGGGCGGCGGCGACACCATCGAATTGGCCATTGAATTCGCCGTGGTCGTGGGACCAACGTAGCCTTGGGTCGACTCCTTATAGCAGGTGGTGCTCGAACATCACGCCCAGGCTCAGCCTGTGGTCCACAGGAGAGTATAGAATGGGTTTCGAGGGCGCTCAGCGCCAAGAGTATGACGTCACCTGCGCCGAGTGCGGCGTGGAGACCACTGTGCCGTTCAAGCCGAGCGGCAGCCGCCCGGTCACGTGCCGGGATTGCTTCAGCAAGAACCGCCCGCAGCGCAACGACCGCCGCGGCGGCGACCGCGAAGAGCATGAGGTGACCTGCGCCGAGTGCGGTACGGAGACCACGGTCCCCTTCAAGCCGAGCGGCGACCGCCCCGTGCTGTGCCGCGACTGCTTCAAGAGCAACCGTCCCGAGCGCCGCGACCGTGGCGACCGGGAGATGCACGACACGAACTGCACCCGCTGTGGCAAGTCCACCAGCGTGCCGTTCAAGCCCACCCCGGGCCGTGACGTGCTCTGCAACGACTGCTTCCGCCGCTAAGGTGGAGCTCGGGGCACTTGCCCCGCACAGGGCGCCTTGAGCGCCAATCCAGGGCCCTCGGCTCTGGGCCTTTTCCCTTCATCCCTTGCGACCCTTGCCCTTTGGTGCAATCGGTGTCCTGACCCATCTTGCGCGCCTTCTTGGCCTCGATTGGTCCATGAACACAGCATATGATCAGCGACCGCCGTATCCTGCTGCCCATCGTCGGGCACTTCTTCCAAGGAGAACCGGACGAGCGCTGGCGCCGCGCCTTGCAGGTCATTCGCGACGACGATGCGTTGCGGGTCGGCATCGGGGACTGGGCCCCCCGGCTCGTCGAGCAGGCCATCATGGGCAAGCACGACCGCGCCGGCAACTCCGCCCACGGACGCTTGGCGCTCATCATCACCCTGGACACGATGCCACGCATCATGTACCGCGGCCAAGCCCGCTCCCTGGCGGGTGACATGGCCGCCCAGGGACAATTGCTGGAAGGCATCGCCGCCCACCAGGACGACCAATTGAGCACCCTGGAGAAGCTCTACTTCTACCGCCCCTTCATCCACGCCGAAGACGTCGCCATGCAAGCACAAGGCCTGCGCGTCTACAAGGGCATCAGCCTCGATACGGAGGATTTCGAACACGAGGTCGCCGAGGCATTCTACCACGCCGCCGTGGAGCACCACGCCATCGTGCAACGCTTTGGTCGCTTTCCGGAACGCAACCGGTTGCTTGGGCGCCGCTCGAAGCCGGCCGAGGTGGTCTACCTCGAAGCGATTCAGCAACCCTGGTACGGCATCCGGGGCAGCCAGAACCTGATGCCCGCCGAGCCGGCGCTCTCTTGAACCGCCTGCTCCATCCCGCCACCGATGCGTGCCCTATTGGTGGTCGCGTTGCTCGTGGTGGCCGGCATGGCCCAGGCCCACGGTGAGCGCCGCGTCGAATTCCCGTACCACGACCGCGACGTGCCCGAGTACCGCGACGAGGGGCCATACGAACTGGTGTGCAAAGACGACACCCCGGCCCGCATCGCCGCCACCGACTTGGACGAAATCGACATCCAGTTGACCCACTCGGCCCGAGGCCTCGTGGGCGACGCGGGGCCTGGCAGCGTGGAAGAATGGCAGTGGAAACTGCGGGAAACCCTGCGCTGGACCGAATGCATGGGGACCGGCCATCGCCACGTGCAAGCCGCCGTGGACGCCGTCCCCGCCGCCGGCCACCGCATCCTCGTCATGCCCGGCCACTACATGGAGGAGCCAAGCGTCGAGCGTTGGAACAACCCCCCGCCCGGCTGCGAAGGCCTGCGCGACGAACGCATCCTCACCTACGAGCAGCAAGTGGCCTGCCCCAACGCGCACAACACCATCGCCATCTTCGGGGACTCCCCCGACGACGAGGACATCATGTGCACCACGGAGCGCCTCTGCGACCTGCAGCTGGAGGGCGTCGGCATCCACCGCCAACAAGTCGTCATCGACGCCAATTGGACCCACCTCAACGCCGTGCGCGCCGACCGCGCCGATGGATTCTACATCACCGGCCTCACCGCCCAACGCACCGACTTCAACTCCGTGTACGTTCTGCAGACGGACGGCTTCGTCATCGACGACGTCCTGACGCGGTGGAACTACGAGTACGGCTTCCTGACCTTCGCCGTGGATCACGGCCTCTACGTCGACTGCGAATCGTATGGCAACGGCGACAGCGGCATCTACCCAGGCTCCGCGGCGGACAACACGGAGCGCCACAGCATCGAGATCACGCGCTGCGATAGCCACCACAACGCCCTCGGATACTCGGGCACCGCCGGCAACGCCGTCTGGGCGCACAACAACACGTTCCACCACAACGCCGCAGGCATCGCCACGGACAGCTTGTTCCCCGACCACCCGGGCCTGCCCCAAGACCATGCCCGCTTCGAGGACAACCTGATCTACTCCAACAACGAGAACTACTTCGACAATTGGCTGCCCGGCGGCCCCTGCCACAACCCGTTGCCGCAACGCGGCATCGAAGAGGGCGTCGTGTGCCCGGTGATCCCCATCCCGGTGGGCACGGGCATCCTGATTGCCGGTGGCAACGACAACACGATTCGAGGCAACCACATCTACGACAATTGGCGCTACGGCACCATGCTGTTTGGGGTGCCCTCGGTCTTCCGCGGCGAGGATGGTGGCGTGGACTTGTTCTGCTTGCTCAGCAGCGCCAGCGACCAATGCGTCCAACCCACCCAAGACGACTTGCAACGGGCGGCGGAGACCCAGAAGGACACCAGCCACCGCAACCAATTCACCAACAACGTGTTTGGCTACGACCCTGCAGGCAACGCCCACGCCAATGGCCGCGACCACTGGTGGGACGAATCCGGCATGGGCAATTGTTGGAGCGGCAACACGTACATCGGCATGGGGCCGGTGCGCGAGAGCGGCGACCAGACGCCGGTCTACCCGGAGTGTGGTGATGCGGTCAACGAGAACACCGACCGCCCCTACCACGCGCGCTTGCTCACCATCGTTCCATGCAACGATTACAGCACGCCCAACAACACGCACCCGGACGGCTGCGAATGGATGAACGACCCGGAGGAACCCTAGATGCGCGCCCTGCTCATCGCCCTCCTGTTCTTGCCCCTCGTGGCGGCCCACGCAGGCAACGACCACGGGGACGACGAATTCGTGGTGACCGGCACCGGCGGCCTCTCCATCGCCGTCGCCATCGACGAGCAACAACTCGTCGTCCACCCGGACACGACGGCCTGGGTCGACGTCGTCGTGCTCATTGGTGAGCGCAACGCCACGACGCCCGACGAATGGTACGTGCTCCATCTCGGCAACGCCAGCGTCGCCGTGGATCGCCACGGCGCCGTGCAGCAAAGCAACGGCACCATCCAACGCACGGGCGGCGCCGGTGGCGATTGCGTCGTCGTGGCGGGCCAGACTTGGCACCGCCAGGACAGCCAACGCGTGGTGCTGGATTCGGCCCCCGCCGGACTGGACGACTTGTGGACTGCCTGGGGCGACGGCACGGCATGCATCGATGCGGCCAGCGCCCCGGCCGCCGCCGTGGACCAAGACAGCCCCGTGCCCTTCGTCGTCGCGACCATCGCCCTCATCAGTGCCGCGTTGTTGCGTCGTCGATGAGCATCGTCGTGCGGCCTGGCCGCATGGAGGACCTCTTCGACCTCGTGGGGTTCACCATGGAGGTCGCCCGGGAATCCGAAGGCCTGCAACTGGACAAGGCCACGGTGCAGAACAGCATCGGCAAGGCCCTGCAAGACCCGCACAAAGCACGCTACTTCGTGTTGGAAGAGACCGACGGCAACACGCGGCGACTCCTGGGCTCATGCTACGTCACCTTCGAATGGAGTGATTGGCGTGGGGGCTGGTATTGGTGGATCCAAGCCGCCTACGTGCTGCCCGCCCGCCGCCGGCAAGGGCTCTTCCAACGCCTGTACGATGCCGTCCATGACGCCGCGCGCCAAGCCGGCGATGTCCTGCAAGTGCGCTTGTACGTGGAAGTGGACAACACAGCCGGTCTGGGCACCTATCGCTCCTTGGGCATGGCCGAGGCGCCATACCGCGTATTCACCGCCGACGTCGCGGGGCGTTAGGAAAGTCATCAAGAAGGGAGCCCCCGGTCGCAGGTTGTGCTCGAAGCCAAGGAGCTGCGCAAGGACTACGGGGCCATCCAGGCCGTCCGGGGTCTCGACATTCGCCTGGAAGCCGGCTCCATCCTCGGCGTGGTGGGCAACAACGGCGCCGGCAAGACGACGACCATCAAGATGCTCGCGGGGCTCCTGGAGCCCACGTCGGGCACCGTCCGCGTCGACGGCGACGACCCATTGCAGGCTCCCGTGCGCGCCAAGATCGGCTTCCTGCCCGAGGACTCGCCGCTCTACGAGGACATGACGCCGCTGGCCTACCTGCGCTACTTTGGGGCTCTCTACAAGTTGCCGCCCAAGGAGGCCAAGCAACGCGCCAAGGACCTGCTGACGCGGCTCCGCCTCGAAGAAGCACACTGGCCCAAGACCATCCAGAGCCTCAGCAAGGGCAGCGCCCGCAAGGTCGCCATCGCCCGCTGCCTCCTGCACAACCCGCCCCTTGTCATCCTGGACGAGCCCCGCAGCGGCTTGGATCCTGCCACCCAACACGTCCTGGACACGTTCCTGTTGGAGCTCAAAGCCGAAGGCAAGGCCATCCTGCTCTCCGCCCATGACTTGGACCAAGTGGAACGCATCTGCGACCACGTGGTCGTCATCGAAGGCGGCGAAATCGTGCTCGAAGGCAGCGTGGCGCAACTGCGCGGCGAAGCGGGGCCCACCGTGTACATTCTGCGCGCCAGCGTGCCCTTCACGGGGAGTGAGGCGGACGGCGTGGAGCACTTGGCCCGCGTCGAGGACTGGGACACCGTCGAAGAACGGCTGGCCGAGATCCGCTCCCACGGAGGCAACGTCCTGGACGTGAGCGCCGAATCGCCACGCCTGGCCGATGTCCTGCAACGCACGGTGAACGTGTGAACTGGTTGCGCATCGGATTCCAAGAACTGCGCCGCCAAGGCACCCGCATGGACCCCAAGGTCCTCGGGACCATGGCGCTCGTGGGCATCCTCGTCGGGGGCCTCTTCGTGCTCTTCGAGCCACCCGCTCCCAGCCCCGAAGAAGGCCTCTTCATCGTCGAGAGTCGCCCCGGCAACCCACTGGATCCGGCCGTCCACAACGAGAAGCGCTTCCGCGTCATCGAAGGCACGGGCCAGGCAATCCAATCGGGCCAAGCCGACTTGTTGCTGGGCCGACCCAGCGACTGCGGCGTCCAACCCGGACACCCCTCCGCGGACTTGCCCGTGTTGTGGTGCATCCGCGACGACGACCGCGGCCTGGCCGCCGCCGAGATCATGGACATCGCCGTGCGGCGCTGGATCGATTCCCAGCTCCTGCAAGAAGACGATCAAGACGCCGCCTTCCCCCTCAGCATCACCCTTGCATACGAGCCGCGCCGCGTCCCCATCGCGGGCGTCACCGAACCCAGCGAACCCGGCGGCTCCGACCCCGGAGGCTCCGATTCGGGTGGAAGCGGGGGCACCGATCCCGGGGGGGCCGACGGGGGCACCGGCGGCTCCGAGCCCAGCAAGCAACCAACGACGCTGCTGGACGACGCCGCGCCCAGTGGCGAGGTGCAACGAGACATCCGCCCGGACGACGTGGATCCACCGTTTCCCATCCGCAGCCTGTTGCTGACCTTCGCCTACGTCTTGCCCGCCAGCCTATTGGCCCAGGTCCAGGCCAGCGCATTGCACGGCGAACGCACCCGGCGCCGGGGCATGCTCATCCTCTCCGGCCCGGTCACCGCCAGCGACATCATCATCGGCAAGAGCATCCCCGCCATTGTCGCCACGTTGCTCATCGGCGCCCTGGTGACGCTGCTGCTGGATGCCGGCTTCCTGGCCTTCATGGCCAGCCTCAGCTTCCTGTTCTTCCTGTACGCCTCCACGACGTACCTTGCCATCGTCAGCCGGACGCCCCGCGAGTTGTCGCTTAGCCAAGTGGCCGTCACCACGTTGCTCAACGTCTTCCTGTTCCTGCCGGCCATGTTCCCCAGCATCCCGCCCGTGGCGTTCCTGAGCCCCGTGCACGTGGTCGCCGCCGGCATCCGCGGGGAAGCGGTCAGCATCGGGCAATTCCTCTACGCCACGCTGCCCCTCTCCTTTGCCGCCGTCGCCTTGGGTGCCTTGAGCATCGGCCTCATGCGCGAAGAACTGCTGTTCTCCGTGCGCTCCGCCACCCAACGCGTCTTGGACTCCATGGCGGTCATGACGCGCAAACACTGGCGTGTCGTCGCCGCCGGCATCCTCGTCGTGCCCTTCGTCTTCGCCGCGGAAATCATGGTGCTCGTCATGAGCGCCGTCATGGGCATCCAAGCCGCCTTCTTCCTGTTCCTGCCACTGAGCGTCATCATGGAAGAAGCGGCCAAGGGCATGGTCGTCTGGGCCAGGTACCGTCCGGGAGCCGGCAAAAGCGGCGCCGCATGGCTCGTGGGCCTGCTCGTGGGCCTCGGATTCTTCCTGGGCGAGAAATCCTACCTGGTGCTGACGCTGGTGGGCTTTGATTCCCTGCCTTACGGCGCCGAAGCGCTTGCCCTGCTGGGCACCGGACCCGGCATGGCGCTCCTGCTGATTCCCCTGGCACTGCACGTCGGCACCGCGGCCATCCTTGCCGTGGGTGCTGCCCGCAGCAAGGGCTGGGCCTACGGCATGTTCCTGCTGGCGACCGTCATCCACTTGGCATGGGACCAGGTGCTGCTGGGAGGTGTCATTTGAGCCTCCGCGCCATCGCCAAGAAGGAATTGCGCGACGTGCTGCGGGAGCGCAGCCTCGTCACGGCGTTCGTCATCCAATTGTTCCTGGCCGGCTTCAGTGCCTTGCTGTTGGCGGGCCTCACCGCCTTGCATAGCCCGGAAAGTCTCGACGCGCAACCGGACATCACCGTCGCCTACGTCGGCCCCGGCGGCCTGGACGGCTTCATGCGCGGCGCGGGCATCGACGTGGAACCAATGGAGCGTGCCCAAGCCCTGGACGCGTTCGACCGCGCCGAGATTGCGGCCGTCGTCGAAGAGGACTACGGCGACCCCGATGGATTGCGCAACGTGACCGTCTTGTTGGCCGACGGCGAACTGGAGACCACCTTGTTTGTCACGCAACTCAAAGAGGTCCTCATCGATTACGAGGAAAGCCTGCGGCAAGACCGCCTGGAGCGCCTCGAATTGTCCTACCTCCCGCCGCGCACCGACGCGCGCCCCGAACAACCCTACGTCTTCGTCTATTCCACGCTGATTCCGCTGCTGGTGGTCACACCTGTCTTCCTCAGTGGCGCCATCGCTGGCGACGCATTGAGCCAAGAATCCCGCAGCCGCACGCTCTTGATCTTGCGCTCCGCACCCATTTCCACCACGAAGCTCGTCATCGGCAAACTGCTCGTGCCCGCCTTGCTGGTGCCCCTGCAAGTGGCCGCCTGGCTGGGGCTCTTCTGGCTCAACGGATTCCCCACCGCAGAACCGGGCCTGGTCATCGTCTTCGCCACCATCATGGGCGTGTTCCTGACCGGTACGGGCGGCATCATTGCCGCCTTGGTGCGGGACGAATCGACCACCCAAGCCGCCTACGCGGTCTTCGTGCTCGCCATCGGCACCTTCGCGTTGCTGTTGCCACGCGATCCAATGAACGTCATCGCTCTCTTCACCACGGGCGTGCCCGATGCCTTGGCATGGAAGACCAGCGTCTACCTCACCGCGGCCGCCATCATCGGCGTCGCGTTGAGCATCTGGGTCACGGGTCGGCGCATCCGCACCGACCGGATGTGAGCCAGGGGAGCCGGAGCCCCCCTGGCTCGGGGTACGGAGGCCCCTGGACGCATCGACACCCCACAGACGATGGGAATGGATGCGCCAGCATTGGCCAGCTTATTCGGCGATGATTTGCGCTTGCTCGCCCTCGTCCAAGATGACGTGGACGTGCTCCTGCATGGCCAGCAGGTGCATCAGTTCGCCCACGGTCTTGGTCTCCAAAGCGCGGACGGGGTAGGTGAATTCGGCGTTGACCCAAGGCTGGACGCGGTCGACGACGACTTCGCCATGCAGGATTGCTTGCCAGGTCTCGTTCTTGAGCTCACGGCACAAGTAGACGGAGCCATCGGCGTTGCTCCAGAATTCGAATTCGTCCGTGTCACCCTTGTGCAGCACTTCGACGCGGTGGTCCATGGCCAGTACTTTGCCGAGGAGCATATAGCGCGCTGAGGTACACTCGTTGCGCATGCGCAAGGATTGTCACAGACCCAGTCCCCAAAGGCACCCAGGTCCACGCGCCCAAAGCGGCCCAAAGGACCGTTCCATGGGGCTTGCCGGCATGGTCTGGGGTCACCAAGGAAACAGCATCGACCACAAGATCAGGTCGTTGACCACGGTCTGCACCGCCACGATGGCGATGCCCGCCACCATCCACCGCGCATGGGGGCGGTCCCGTACGCTCCAAGTCAACGTCAACGCCATCACGTTGCCCAAGCCCACCAAGAACAAGATGAACACCACCACGTCCGGCGTCCAGGACTGGGGGTTGGTGAGGTGCAGGATGGTGGCCTCCAACCAGAAAATCGAAGGCACCAGGAAGAACAACATCGCCCACGCCAAACGATCGGCGCCCTTGCCATCCGGATGGCGCGCCGGCCACTGCATCGCCTCCACGTCCTTGCAATCAAGCCACCGCCACAACCCAAAGGCCCACACCAGGAAGCCCAGTGCCGACAAGAACATCCAGGGCACGATGACTTGCTGCATGCCCGGCGTCACGCCACCCCAGATTTGCTCCACGGGCGGCGCGTGGCTGGCGCCCAACAAGTAGGCCAACGGCACCGCCGGGCCGGCCACCAGCACGATGCGCAGGACTTCCCGCTTGGAGACCACGACCACCGCACGCCGTGTCGACCACATCCATGCTGCAAACGGCACTGGCCCAAATGGGGCGTGGGCAGCCTTCAAGCAGGAGGCCCCGGTCGACGCATCGTGGCCACGCCCTTGATCCAGGTCGACTCCTTGTCCAAGGGCTTCAGCGGGGACGTGCTCTTCGACGACGCCACCTTCCACATCATGCCCGGCGACAAGGTCGCCATCGTCGGCCCCAATGGCGCTGGCAAATCCACGCTCCTGCAAATCCTGGCCGGCCGCCTGCGCGCCGACCACGGCCAACTCCGCATCCAAGACGTCCGGTCCCATTGGTTCGACCAACACCCGGAAGTCCCCGCCGGCGCCACCGTGGCGGACTTGCTCTCCACGCCAAAACCCGTGCCCCCGGCCCTGCAAGCGGAGAAGGACGCACTCGAATCCCGCATCGCCGACCCGGGGCTCTACGAGCAGCCTGGCTACGAGGCGGTGCTGGAACAATACGCCGCCATCGAGCAGCAAATCAAACGCGCCACCGCCGCCGGCGACGTCGATTCGGCCATCCTGGACCAGCTCGGCGCCCTGGATCTGCACCAAGACGCCACGTCCCTCAGTGGCGGGGAACGGACTCGCGTCTTCTTGGCCAAGACCCTCGACGCTGCACGCGCCGGCGACTTGGTCGTCCTGGACGAACCGACGAATCACTTGGACGTGGACTCCATTGAATGGCTCGAGGACTGGATCAATGGCTTCGACGGCACCGTCCTGATGGTCGCCCACGACCGCGCCTTCCTGGACAACGTCGCCACCCGCGTGCTGGAAATCAAGGGGGGTCGCGTCACGCTCTACGAAGGCAACTACGAAGACTACGTGGCGGCCCGCGACGAAGACGACGAACGTCTGCGCCGGGACAAAGCACGCGCGGAAGAGAAGCTGGCCGGGGCCAAGGCGACCATCCAACAATTCCGCCACCAGAAGCGCTTCGATGGCCAATACGCCAGCCGCATGAAGGCCGTCGAAAAGTACCAAGCCGCCCTCGAACAAGCGCCCGACCCCGTCATGGAGAAGCTGGGCTTCGGGCTCGCCTTTGGTGCCGTGGACAAGAGCAGCCACGAAATGCTCCACGCCACCGGCCTGTCCAAGGCGTACAAGGAACCCGTCCTGGACGCAGCCGACGTGGAGATTCGCCGCGACGACCGCATCGGCCTGGTCGGAGCCAATGGCGCCGGCAAATCGACGCTCATCCGCATCCTCACCGGCCAAGAACAAGCCGACGACGGCAAGATCCGCGTCGCCCCCGGCGTCAAGGGCGCCTTCTTCAGCCAAGAACACGACGACCTGCAAGCCGAGCGCACCCTCCACGACGAAGTCCTCGACGCCCGGCCATTGCTCGAAGAACCCGACGTCAAAGCATTGCTGGGACGCTTCCGCTTCCGCCCCGAGCTGGACATTGGCCGCAAGGTCCGCACCCTCAGCGGCGGCGAACGGCAACGCCTCAAGCTCCTCAAGTGCGTGCTCAAGCCCAGCAACTTGCTCATCCTCGACGAGCCCACCAACCACCTGGATCTCTGGGCCAAGGACGTCGTCATCGACGCCCTCCGGAGCTACCACGGCACCATGGTCGTGGTCAGCCACGACCGTTTCCTGCTGGACGCCGTCACCAAGACCACCATGGTCGTCGACGAAGGCCAAGTCCACGAATACGCCGGCACGTTCACGCAGACCCGTGACCAACACCGCCGCAAGGCCAGCATCAAGACCCCCACGCGGTACGTGGTGCGCAAGAAATTCGACGACTGGACCAAGAACCGCCGCT
>JBFKTF010000026.1:0-15416 GCA_041636435.1 Thermoplasmatota archaeon | reverse complement strand
GCCGCACCGTGCGGGGGCAGCGCCACGCAAAGCGTGTCGCTGGGGGTGGACCTGTGAAGGTCCTGATTCCCGTGACCGGCGCGTTCCACGGCCGCCTCCGGGTGCGCCGCAGCACCGGGACCCTCGACACCGAAGGCCTGCTGCGCGTGTTGAGCGACCCGTCCATTCGCGCCATCAGCCTCGCCAAGCAACTGCAAGCCGAAGCCGGAGCCGAATTGGTCGCCGTCCACGTCGACAAGGGCGCCGGCGACCACGTCCTGCGCGAAGCGTTGGCCCACGGCGTCGATCAAGGCATCCTCATCGAGGGCGCCACGGGCGCATCCGATGCCATGGTGCGCGCCGCCACCATCGCGGACGTGTACAAGCAACACGGCCGCTTCGATTGCGTCATCGGCCCCGCCCGCAGCGAGTTCGCTGGCTTCAGCGGCACCCTCGCCGCCGTCGCGGGCGCCTTGGATCTGCCATGCGTCGTCGGCGTGCGCGGGATCCGCGCCCAAGGCGATGGCTTCGAGATCGACTACGCCTCCATCTTCGGTGAATACCAGCTCGAGATTCCCCGGCCATGCGTGGTGCTGGCCGGCGACGTGCCCTTGAGCCACCCCACCGCCCAAGGCATCCAGGACGCCTACTCGGACCGCGGATTGCTGCGCGTCCAAGCCGACCAATACACCGTCGCCCAGGCGCGCACCAACCGCCTCCGCGTCGAACCCGTCAAGCCCGAAGCCCAATCCATGGAGGAAGTGGACGGCGCCACCCTCGTGCGCCGCTTGCGCAGCCGTGCCTTGCTGCCTGAGGTCACCGATGAGTGACGACGCCTGGGGCTTTGCGGACATCTACTCGATGGACGCCAAGTCCGACCAAGGCGGCGGCGAACTCGCCGACGTCACCGGCGACGACTGGCGCAACATCCTCGTCTTGGGCCGCGCCACCAAAGACGGCGTCTACCCCGAGACCCTGGCCCTCGTCGGTCGCGCCCGATACCTCGCGGACGAGCTGGGTTGCCGCGTCGAAGTGTTGCTCATCGGCAACGATCTCGACGCCGCCACCGAGGTCCTGCAAAAGTACCCCATCAACACGGTGTATCGCGTCGCCTGCGACGACTACGCCCCCATCGACACCACCGCCAACATCCTGGAAGCCGTGGTGAAGAAGCGCCGCCCCGAACTGGTGATGGCATTCCAGAGCCGCACCGGCGACGCCGTGGCCGCATACGCCGCCAGCCGCCTCGGCGTGGGCTTCGTGCAAGGGGCTCTCAGCGTCGACATCGACACCTACGAGCGCCGCGCCCGCGCCACCCACGTCGCAGGCAACTCCGGCTTCCAAATCAGCACCGAATTCCAGGTGCAACCCCAATTCGTCACCGTGCAACGCGGGCTCTTCCGTGCCCCCATGGAGGACCCATACGCATCCGTGCAAGTGCACGACTTGGACATCACCGTGGCCCGCACCGAGATCCGGGTCGCCCAGCGCGACGACCCACCTGTGGCCACGCTGGCCGAAGCCGAGACCGTCGTCTTGGCGGGCGTCATGGTGCGCGACCAAGCCGACGTCGACGCCGCCCGCGCGTTGGCCAAGCGCCTCGGCGCCGCGTTCGGCGTGACCCGAGGCAACGTCGAACGCGGCCTTGGCAGCGAAGACGAGATGGTGGACATTCACGGCGTCCACATCAAGCCCCGGCTGTTGCTGACCGTCGGCGTCCGCGGAGGCCTGGCCACCATGGAAGGCATCCAAGGCAACCCCACGATTTGCGCCATCGGAGCCCACAGCACCGACCCCATCGCCAAGCGATGTGCCTACCTCGTGCCGGGCACCGTGGCCGAGGCGTTGGAGCAGGTGGAAGGCGGGCTTTAGACCTCGTCGAAGCGCGGCATCGCCGATTGGTCCTGCATGCCAATGGAGAGGTCCAGTGGCTCGTGCAATGAGTATGCGGCGATGGTGAACACGCCATCGCCGACACGGTCCGCCTCGAATCCGTAGTTGCCAGGGCCGCCTTCGAGCGAAAGGGGCGTGCCGATGCTGGCGCTCTCTTGATCCGAGGGGCTGCGAATCAGGACCTCGCCGGCTTGCAGGCCGAAGCCTCGCGTGATGATGCGGTTGTACTCCCCGGTCAAATCGGCGGCACCCACGGCTTGGTACACGGCGCCACCCCGCGGCGTGTGGGCGCTCATGGTCCCTTTCATGTTGTACTCGTCCCAGGCAACGAACTCGAAGCCTTGGTGGGCATCGACTAGGTCGAAGGGCCGGCTGCATTCGATGCTGATGGCCGCCGTTGCATCCATCAACGAGGAGTCCCACGCGGACAATTCGCGGGCGCCGAGGGTCAGCGTCACGGGGCCGGACATCGGTCCCCAGGAGATGGACGTGCCCGCGCTGTGCCCGCCGGACGATTCTGTTCGCGTATCCACCGGTCCCGCCGCCACGTGGAATGAATCGCCACCGCCGGAGCCGCTCCAGCCGTACGATGATTCGCCTTCGCGGAGGAAGATGCGCGATGGGCCATCGACGGATGTGCCGGCGCGCCCCGCACCAATCTTGCACTCGTTGTCGTCGCCCAGGTCGACGCGCATCCGCACCACCATGGAATCCATGGAATCGCTGGTGGCCCAGTGGAACTCGTTCAGCCCCGTCAACAACTCCACTTCAGGCAGCTCGATGGACTCGTTGACGGGTGCCGACATGAGGGGCTGAGGCTCTGGTTCCAGCGCAGGCTCAGATTCGGGTTCGGGCGCCTCGGCGCAACCGGCGAGAAGCAAGAGGATGGTGACGAACAGGGCTCGCATGCCGGGCAACCCGGCCGGGAACCACAAAAGGCCATTGGTCCAAACGTCGATGCTGCTTGGATCGTTGGAGGAAGAATGGGAAGAGGCGAGACAATCCGTCTCAGTACACGTTCTCCGGCTTGTCGAACATCATCCCCGGCTTGTAGCTGGGGCTGAATTGCAACGTGTCCCCGATGGGGAGGTCGCTGGCGCGGCTGATGAATGGAACCCAGCCACTGACCTTGGGGCCATCATCGAGTTGGATGACGGCGAACGCGTAGGGGACTTCGTTCATGAAGACCTCCGGCGCAACGGTTTGGATCGTGTAGCTGACAACCTTGCCCGTGGCGCTGAATTGCCGTGGCACGATGTCGCGGCTGTTGCACTTCGTGCAGCGCACCATGGGCGTGATTTGGTCGTGGCCGCAGGCGTTGCAGTGGGGGCCCCACAATTCGCCGTCGCGCATCTTGTCCGTCTGCTCCTTCATGCTGATCGACGGGCGGGCGGCCTTGTGCGGTTCGACGCTGCCATCGGCGTCGTCCTTGCGGACCTCGGTGATCTTCTGCTTGTCGCTCATTCTAGGACCTCCGACTCAGGATGTTGACCACGACCGTGCCGCCGGTGGCGCCCACGTTGTGGGTCAAGCCACGCATGGCGCCATCGACTTGGCGTCCGCCGGCTTCGTGGCGCAGTTGTTCCACGACCTCGACGATTTGCCCCGCGCCCGTGGCGCCCACGGGGTGGCCCTTGGCTTTGAGGCCGCCACTGGGGTTGATGGGGCGCTTGCCATCGGGGTACGTCTGGCCGTCGGTGGCGGCCTTGGCGCCTTCACCGCGACCAAACAGGCCCAGGTCTTCGCTGGCGGCCACTTCGGCGATGGTGAAGCAGTCGTGGACTTCGAAGAAGTCGATGTCGTCGACGCCGACCTTGGCTTCCTTCATGGCGCGTTGGCCCGCATGGACGGTGCCGGGGATGGTGGTCAAGTCCTCGCGGTCGTGCAGGCTCGCGACGCTGCCGCTGCGGGCGGAGGCGTCCACGTAGACCGGTGTGTCCGTGAGTTGCTTGGCAATCTCGGGAGTGCAGAGAATCGCCGCCGCCGCGCCGTCCGAGAACGGGCAGGCGTCGTAGAGCTTGAGAGGGTCTGCGACCTTCATCGACTTCATGACGGTGTCCACGTCGATCTTCTTGCGCAGATGGGCGATGGGGTTGTGGAGGGCGTTGTCGTGGTTCTTCACCGCGACCGCTGCCAGGTCCTCTTCCGTGGCGCCGTACTTTTCGAAGTAGCCGCGCGCCATCGTGGCGTACAAGCCGGGGAAGGAGCAGCCGTTGCCACCTTCGAACGTGTAGTCGGAGCCGTAGCCGAAGTACGTCGTGGCCGTGAGGGTGTCGAGCATGCTGACGCGCTCGACGCCGCCTGTCAAGACGATGTCACTGAAGCCACCGGCCACGTCGCGGTAGGCGTGGTGGAATGCGGTGCCGGCGCTGGCGCAGGCGGTCTCCATCACGGTGGCGGGCGTGTCCGGGATGCCCAGGGCGCTCATGATCAACGGGCCCAGGTGGCCTTGCTTTTCGGCCATCCCGAAGGCGTTGCCAAAGAAGCCACCCTCGATGTCCTTCACATCGACTCCGGCGTCTTCGATGGCCGCATCGGCCGCCGCCGTCATCAGTTCACGGGCCTGAAGATCGTGTTTGCCGTACTGGGTAATCCCCACGCCGACGACGCAGACGTCTCTCATTGCCCGGCCATGGTGCGCCGGGAGGTTAAGGGTGCGGGTGAGGGCGTTCAATGGGAGTGAATCGGTTCACCCAAGCCAGGCAACGGCCTGCTCGGCCAGGTCGCCTTGGTCGGTCTGGCCAAGGATTTCGCCGTCGGGGCCCAGCACCACCACGGCCGCGGCTTGGTTGGTGTCCTCGAACCCAAACAGCGGGGCGATGGCGTTCTCGTAGTCGGAGCAGAGGATGACGTACTCCTCGGCTCCGTCCCCAATCTTTCCGGCCAGCTTCTCGTACGTCGCCTTGATTTGGGCGTCGGCGACCTTCTTCCAAAGGCCGGCCATCGACTTCAGGTTGATGACGTTGGCCACGACGACGGCGTCGGCTTCCGGGTGCTGGGCGCGGACCGCCTTCCCGACGACCTTGGGGGCATCCGTGGTGCGGGGGCCGTGCAGCACCAAGACGGCGCGGCGACCTTGCAGGCTGTCGTTGGAGACCGTCTTTCCGGACACAGCGGCCTCGGTGGAGAACGTGGGGCAGGCGGACATTGACGTCCGACCAGGCGACGGTGCTTTCAATCCTCTGCTTGCCAAGCAATGGGCCACGACGGGGCTGGTGCCTCCACGCTGGCTGGCAACGCATCCATGTCCGCCAGGCACCGCGCAAGGAACGGCCGCCGGTGCAGGTCCTCGTCCACGACGCGGCCATCGTGGAGAAGGATGTCCAAATCCAATGTCCGGGCTGCCCATTTGTCCTCGACGCGGACGCGGCCTTCGCGCGCTTCGATGGCCCGCAGGTCCTCGATGGTGGCGTCCCGTGCGATGGCGACGACGCCGTTCCAGTAGTCGTCCTGGTCGGGGCGGTCGATGGCGGGGACGAGGTAGAATGGAGACACCCCCGTCACACCGAAGGCTTGCAGGTGGGCGATGGCCCGCGGGACATGCCGGTCGGGCTCGATGTTGCTGCCCACCGCGATGTGCATCATGGTCGATGGATGGAGACCGCCACGCTGTCGGCGTAGCGCAAGGCGCCGGGCTTGGCGACGCGGACATCCACGGCGATGGCGCCGGGGCGTGCCAACACGACGTCGGCGATGTGCTGGGCAAAGGACTCCAACAAATCGTGGTGGCTGTCTTCGGTGTATGCCACCAGCTCGTCTCGGATGGAGCGATAGTCGATGGTGTCGGCCACGTCGTCGGATGCGGCGGCTTTGCGTTGGTCGTGGTGGATGATGATGTCCACGACGATGTCTTGGCGGGCTTTCTGCTCCCACGTGGCCACGCCGATGTAGGTACGCAAATGCAGGCCGTTGATGTGGATCTGGTCAGTCACGCAAGTGCCTCCCGCCATCCACGAACACCGTGTCGCCGGTGATGAATTCGTTCTGCAACAAGAAGCGGACCGCGTGGGCAATGCCTTGGGCGGAGCCGGTGCGGCCCAACACGGTGGCGTTGCGGGCGGCTTCGAAGTCGGCGGCGGTGCCACCCGTCGGGGGCAGAATCGGTCCCGGGGCGACGGCGTTGACGCGCATGGGGGCAAAGCGGCGAGCCATTTCTTGGGTCAGGTTGGCCAAGGCTTGCTTGCTCAGCAGGTAGGGGCCATGGGCCGGGTCGTCGGCCACGACGCGGGTGTCCGTGAGATTCACGACGGCCATGCCGCCTTGGGCATGCAATGCACGGCCCAACGCGAAGGGGGCCCAGGCATGGATGCGCATCATGGCATCCAAGTCCGCGTACGTGGCGTTCTCCCAGCGCTGCGGGGGGAAGCTGCTGGCGTTGTTGACCAACAAATCGATGGGGCCTCCGATGGCGTCGCGGGCCGCGTCGATGAGTTGCTCGGTTGCTTCGACATCGTGCAGGTCGCATTGCACCAGACCCGTGTCGATGGCATGGCGCCGATCGAGGGCTTCGGCCAATTCGCGGGCATCCGCTTCGGACGTGGAGTAATGCACCACGACGTGGCAGCCCGCTTCGGCCAATTCCTTGCAGATGGCGCGGCCGATGCGCTTGGCGCCTCCCGTGACGAGGGCCTTCTTGCCGGAGAGGTCCGCGACCCCGGCGTCATCGGCTGGCAAGGAGCCTCCCAATCTTGGCGGCCAAAATGAAGTCGTTCTCGGACAAGCCACCCACGGCGTGGGTCTGCAACGAGATGCGCAAATTGCGATACCCCGTCAAGTGCAGGTCGGGGTGGTGGCCTTCGTCCTCGGCCAAGTCGGCCACGTCGCGCACGATGTCCACGGCGTCCACGAAGTCCTTGCAGACCACTTCGCGGTGGATCCAATCATGCTCGCGCACCCAGCCGGGGCACTCGGCCAACAACGCATCCGCCTCGTGGGGGGACAACTTGGGGGTCCCGCCTTCGCAAGGGACGCAGCGCTTCTCGGTGAGGGCCACGCGGGGTGGATGGGGCTCTCGTAGATGGTTTCACCGACCCGGTCGCATAGCCAAAGCCTGGTGCGGTGCAAGCAAAGAGCATGTGGCAGCCCTTGCTGGAGCCTGGACTCACGCTCCTGGCCGGCAGCCGCCGCGACTTGCGCGGATTCGGGCAGGAGCTATGCCACCACGCCGTGCACTCCGGCGACGGGGCGGTGCTGTGGTGCGACGGCGACCACGGCTTTGATCCGTACCACATGGCCGAATTGAACCTGGAACGGGGACACCAAGCAGACCACGGCGCCCAACGGGTCCTGGTCAAGCGCTGCATGACGCCGTTCCAATGGGACACGGTGCTGACCAAGCACCTGGACGAAAAGCTGGCCATCGTCGACGCCGACGTGGCCATCGTGTCCCCATTCGACCGACTCTACTCCACGGACGAACTGCAAGACTGGGAACAAGAGGACTTCACGCGCTTTGCATTGAAGCACCTCAAGAACCTCAGCCGCCGCCACCGCATCCCCATCCTGCTCTTCGTCGACATGCAGCGCTGGTGGCGCACCCACCCCATCCTGGCCCAAGCCACGTACGAAGCCGTCCACACGCGGTGGAGCATCGACGCCCCCGACGGCCGGTGGCGCGCCATCCAAGACACCGGCCGCGTCATCGATCCATGGCTGCGCCACCAAGTCACGTTGCTGGACTTCGTCGAAGAACCCGTCCCCGTGCCCGTCATGACCAAGTCCCGCCGGCGCGAACTGGACCAACCGCAGTGGTCGTGGCGTCACCAAGGCATGCGGGTCAGTTGACGCCTCGGCCCGGCTCCTCGAAACGCTTCCGGACACTCGCAAACGGACTGGGTGGAATCCGGTCCACGACTGCGTTGACGGCGCGCGTCAAGCGTTGCACTGCTTCGTCCGCCGAGGGGCCGATACCACGCACGCCGGGCAAGTTGGGAATCGTGGCGATGAATTGGTCGTCGACGTGCTCGAGATGGATGTGGAGTTCCATGCATCCTCATCCACCTCGCCCACGAACCGGTCGTGGTCCGATGCTTGGCTTGTCCAAGCGGGACGGCCATTGGCCTTGCTTGGCGCGGCCTCGGTGGGCTGCCTAGACGTCGAACCGATCCGCGTCCATCACCTTGCACCAGGCGGCCACGAAGTCCTCCACGAACTTGGCGTGGTGGTCGTCCTGGGCATAGACCTCGGCGATGGCGCGCAGCACGGAGTTGCTGCCAAACACCAAGTCGACGCGGGTGGCGTGCCACTTCTGCTCGCCTGTGGTGCGGTCGATGCCGACGAAGCCGTGGGCTCCGGGGTCGACGGGCTTCCACTCGGTGCCGACGTCGAGCAAGTGGACGAAGAAGTCGGTGGTGAGGCGGCCGGGGCGATCCGTGAAGACGCCCCAATCGCGTCCGCCGGCGTTGGCGCCCAAGACGCGCATGCCGCCCAGCAGCACCGTCATTTCCGGCGCCGTCAGGCCAAGCAACTGGGCCTTGTCGATGAGCAGTTCCTCGGCGCTCACGGTGAACACGGTCTGCTGGTAGTTGCGGAAGCCATCGGCCTTGGGTTCGAGGACGGCAAATGATTCCACGTCGGTCTGGTCGCGGGTGGCGTCGACGCGGCCCGGCGTGAAGGGGACCTTGACCTCGTGGCCCGCGGCGGCTGCCGCGTCCTCGACGCCGACGCAGCCACCCAGGACAATCAAGTCGGCCAGAGAGACCGCGCCCACGTCCTTCTGGATGCGTTCCAATGCGGCGAGCACTTCGGCCAAGCGCGCTGGGTCGTTGGCTTCCCAGTCCTTCTGGGGTGCCAGTCGAATGCGGGCACCGTTGGCGCCGCCACGCATGTCCGATTGGCGGAACGTGGAGGCCGATGCCCACGCGGTGAACACCAGATCGCTGACGGAGATGCCCGCGGCCCGGATCTTGTCCTTGAGCGACTCCACGTCGGAGGCGCTCAACGGCTTGTGCACCGGGGCCGGCAATGGGTCTTGCCAGTCAAAGTCCTCCTCGGGGACTTCGGGTCCCAAGTAGCGGGTCTTGGGTCCCATGTCGCGGTGGGTGAGCTTGAACCAGGCCCGTGCGAAGGCCGCTTGGAACTCCTCGGGGTGTTCATGGAAGCGGCGACTAATCTTCTCGTACGCCGGGTCCATGCGCATCGCCATGTCGGCGGTGGTCATCATCGTCGTGACCTTCTGGCTCGGGTCGTGGGCCTTGGGCGCCTTGTGCTCGTCGGCCAGGTCCTTGGGGTGCCACTGGTAGGCGCCGGCGGGGCTCTTGACCAGCTCCCATTCGTAGCCGAACAGGACGTCGAAGTAGCCATTGTCCCACTGCGTCGGGTTGGCGGTCCAGGCACCTTCGATGCCGCTGGTGATGGTGTCGTCACCCTTGCCGGTGCCATGGCTGCTGAGCCACCCCATGCCTTGGGCTTCCATGGGGGCGGCTTCGGGCTCGGGTCCAACGTGGTCGGGGTCCCCGGCGCCGTGGGCTTTGCCAAAGGTGTGGCCGCCGGCGGTGAGGGCCACGGTCTCTTCGTCGTCCATCGCCATGCGGGCAAACGTCTCGCGGATGTCGATGGCGGACTTGAGCGGGTCCGGCTCGCCGTTGGGGCCTTCGGGGTTGACGTAGATTAATCCCATCTGGACGGCGGCCAGCGGGTCTTCCAGTTCGCGGTCGCCGGAGTAGCGCTTGTCGTCGAGCCAGGTTTCTTCCTTGCCCCAGTACACGTCGTCTTCGGGCTCCCACACGTCGGCGCGGCCGCCAGCAAATCCGAGGGTCTTGCCGCCCATGGATTCGATGGCGACGTTGCCGGTGAGGATCATCAGGTCGGCCCAACTGATCTTGTTGCCGTACTTCTTCTTGATGGGCCAGAGCAGACGGCGCGCCTTGTCCAGGTTGCCGTTGTCTGGCCACGAGTTGAGTGGCGCGAACCGCAGTTGTCCCGCGCCGGCGCCGCCACGACCATCGCCGGTGCGGTAGGTGCCGGCGGCGTGCCACGCCATGCGGATGAACAGGCCACCGTAGTGGCCGTAGTCGGCGGGCCACCATTCCTGGGAGTCGGTCATCAGCTTCGTCAGGTCTTGCTTGAGTGCGTCGTAGTCGAGCTTCTGGAACTCGGCGGCGTAGTCGAAGCCCGGCAGGGGGTCGGCCTTCTCCGAGTTCTGGGTGAGAATCTTGAGGTTGAGTTGGTTGGGCCACCAGTCCTTGTTGGCCTGCATGGCGTGGTTCGTGGCGCCGTGGGCGACGGGGCATTGGCCGGTCATATCGTCGACGCATGGAGCGGTCCATTATTCAGCATGTGTGGTGAAAATGGCGGGGTCTCTGCAGGAGTGCTTCCACTGGCCTCTCCGTCATGCCGAAGTGTCTGTCGAAACACATCGAGTATCAGGGGATGGAGAGGACACCATGGGACAATCCACCCCCACCACCACGATGGCGCTCGATTCCTTCGAGCATCGCTACGCCGCCTTTCGCTCCGAACTGCACCCCCGGGAGAGGGTCTGGTTCGACGAACTGGTCTGCCGCGCCCGCCGCCACAGCTCGGCCATCAACCGGCGCCCCCACATGGACTTCGAACGCCCCGTCATGCTCGCCATGCTGATGGAATCCCTGCGCGACTTGGAAGACACCCGCGCGGCCCTCGACGCCACGCGCCGGCAACTGGACGAAGCATGCCTTGCCCTAGCGGACCACGGCATCGTGCGGCGACGACTGCGCCCCATGAGCCCCGAACAAATGGGCAAGCTGGGACAACGGAGGCTCGAGGATGTGGCGACGTGAATCAACCAAACTGCGTCATGCTCAGCAAGTTCCCGTCCGGGTCGCGGAAGTACGCGACGCGGTCATCACCAAACGACACCACGCCGTCCTCCGACGGCATCCCGAAGTCATCGAACTCGACGCCCCGACCCCGCAACTCCGCCACGGCGGCCTCGATGTCGGGCACTTCCCAACCCGCCACCGCGTGCTCCGCCTTGGAGCCCTCCGGGTTGTGGGACAACATGATGTGCGTGCCGCCGCAAGACCAGACTTGCACCATGCCCCGGTCGCTGCTCAACTCCAAACCAAGGGTCTCGTCGTAGAAGCGCCGCGCGGTGTCCATGTCGCGCACGGCGATGATGGGCATGGCGGGGGCAATGGACAGGGGCATCGACGCAGGATACCGGTCATGCCTGATGAGCATGCAGGGCGATTCCCTTCGGGACTGCTCATGGCGCTTCTTTGCGCGATGGGGGGTGGTCCATCTTCATGTAGACGCCGCCGGCCTTCAACTCGTCCAGCATCTGCCGGAGCCGCTTCTGCTTCGTCTCTGGGCGCTTGGCCTGCTCGATCCAACCGATGTAGTCGTTCTGCTGGTATGCCGGGCGTTCTCGGTAGGCGCCCATCAAATCCTCGGCGTCCAGCGCCGAACGGATGCTCTCCGGCATGGGGTGGATTGGGCGTTTCATGCGGCATCCCCCCATCCACCTGGGGCTATTCGCCTTTTGCAGCGGCCCGGTCGGCCATGGGGGCCATCGAGTCCGGCACTCGGAGGTCCACGTGACCGACGCCTGGCTCTTCGATGTCTACCCGCACCCTCGCCGGTCGCAACTCATCGTGTGGACCAAACACGGCAAGCGCATCGAGAAACACCTCGTCGATTATCGGCCCCACTTCTGCATCCAAGCCGAAGCAGAGCCCCTCGAAACCGCCCAACGCATCCTCGCAGAAGACACGCGGGTCGCCGAGGTGTGGCGAGACCGCACCGCGCTCTGGCTGCGCGGCCCCGAACACGACGTGTTGCGCATCCGACCCAAGCGCATGCAGCAAATGCACCGCGTCGCCCAGGATCTGCGCAAGGCAACCCAGTCCAAGGGCTACATGTTCTTCGACGTGGACAACCAACCCGAGAGCCGATGGATGCACGAACAGGGATTGTGGACCATGTGCCGCCTCGCCACCCACGACGGGCACATCGTCTGGCCCCTGCGTCCCCACCCCGACGACGAACGGTTCACCATCGACTACCCCACGCCGGATTTGCGCATCGTCTGGCTATCCGTGGAAGTGGACAAGCAAGGCCACACTGCGGCTTTCGACGACCCACTCGTTTCACTCACCCTCGGCGACACCACTTGGTCCGTCACCGGCAATACCGTCAGCGAACGCGCCAGCAGCGAACGAGGCATTCTGCTGGCCCTGAAGGAGGCCCTATGTGAGAACGACCCCGACGTGATCTTCACCAAGCACGGCGATCGGTTCGACATCCCCTACTTGTTGCGCCGCATCCGCATGCATGGCCTGCAAGAGACCATCTGGCTTGGCCGCGACCGGGACCCCGAACCCGACACCCCCGACCAAGAAGGGAAGTCCATCTCGACCTACGGCCGCTGGCTCTACAAGACCGCGGCGTACTACTTGCGTGGCCGTTGGCACATCGACTTGAGCAAGAAGACCCTGGACTCCGAAGACGACCGCAAGGACATCCACGGCATCCTCTACTTGGCCCGCGTCAGCAACCGCCGCGCCCAGGACGTCAACCGCAACGGCGCCGGTTACGCATTGCAACAGATGCAAATCGACCAGGCCGTGGACATGGGCGTGGCCATCCCGTGGAAGCGCAACCTCGCCGAGGATTGGAAGGACGCGGCCACCTTGTGCGCCGTCGATCGCGGCGGACAAATCATGGTCCCCGCGCCGGGCATCTACGAGGACGTCGCGGCGTGCGACTTCAGTGGCTACTACCCAAGCCTTGTCGTCCGGCACAACCTCAGCAGCGACACCATCAATTGCTCCTGCTGCCCCGATGGTCCCGTCGTGCCCGAATTGAACTACCACGTCTGCACCCAGCACGTGGGCCACCAATCCGGCATCCTGGGTCGCATCGCCAGCCACCGCAAATGGGCCAAGGCGGTGCTGCGCAAGGCCAAGACGGAGGGCGCATGAGCGGTGTCCTGCCGGATACCAGCCCCTTATCCCTGCGAGTGCGTTCGAGTGCACATGGAACATGTCCATGTCGACGGCCACAAGGTGGCCGACGCCATGCACGCGCATGCGCCTCCTGCGGCGGAACGGTTCAGCTTCTGGACCCACGCCATCAGCGCACTCGCCGCCATCCCCGTCTTGGTGATGCTCATCCTGCAAGCGGAGGGGGCGTTGCAAGTGACCAGCGTCAGCGTGTACGGCGCCAGCCTCATCTTGCTCTTCAGCAGCAGCGCGTTCCACCACGTGGTCGGCACCTTCGGGCCCAAGTGGCACGCCATCAGCCGCCGCCTGGACCACATCGCCATCTTCCTGCTCATCGCCGGCACCTACACCCCCATCAGCCTCATCGCCTTGGGCGGTGCTTGGGGTTGGAGCATCGCCGGCGTTGTCTGGGGCCTGGGTCTTGCCGGGGTCATCCTCAAGGCGGTCACCCCGCACAGTCCTCGCTGGATCACCGTCGCATTGTACCTCTTGATGGGGTGGGTCGTCATCGTGGCCATCTGGCCCCTCATCAACGCCATGCCCGTGCCCGGCTTGCTCTGGCTCTTGGCCGGCGGTCTGGCATACACCATCGGTGCCGTGCAATACGCACTCAAGCGCCCCGACCCGTGGCCCCACCACATCGGGTTCCACGGCATCTGGCACATCTTCGTCATGATTGGCGCAGCGTGCCACGTGGTCGTCGTCTGGCTCTACGTCGTGTAGGGGGTCCGTGATGGACCCGGACACAGTCGCCAAGGCCGCCGCCATCAAGTCGGAACACAAGGCCCTGGGCGTCGTGTGCTTCGGGTACTTTCGCTACCGCAACGCCCGCTTTGGTTGCGCCGAAGTCCACCAAGCCATCCAATGCTACGGCCGCGCCGGCATGACGCGCAGCCGCGAAATCGCCAACGACATGGGCTACGACATGGTGCACGCCATGACCGACTGCGCCTTCTTCCAGAAACCGGGACTCGACCGTTCCGACGCGCGCCGCTTTGCCCGCCGCGTCAGCAACGAAGTCGGCGTCCCCATGGACGTCGAGGGCGTCTACAAGTGGGTCGTCTTCTTGCCAAGCAAGACCCATTCCTCCAGCTCCCTCGTCGGTGTCCCGAACCGATACTATGGCAAATTCGAGGACGGCACCCTCAAGGTGCGCGGCATCGAAGTGCAACGCCACTCCACGTGCGATTGGATTTACAACGTCCAACAAGGCATGCTGGACATCTTTTCGGAAGCCGACGACGCCATGGGCTTCCGCATGCGCATTCCCCGCGCCTTGCAAGTCGCCAAGGACGCCGCCGAGCGGTTGCGTCGCCGCGAAGTGGACGCCAAGGAATTGGGCACCATGGTGCAGGCCACCAAGGCGGTCGAAGACTACCAGGCCAACACCAACACCAAGGCCGCCATGCGGCGCCTACGGGACCGCGGCACCGAACGACGCCCCGGCGAATACGTCAAGTTCGTCGTCACTCGCGAAGAAGGGCCCTGGGAAGGCCGCGTCGTGCCCGTCGAATTGTTCGATGAAGCCGGCTGGTTTGGTGCAGCCGGCACCGTGGGGCAATCCTACCACGTGGCCCACTACGTGCGCCTGTTGGCTCGCAGCGTCGAGACCTTGCTGTCTCCGTTTGGCTACACCGAGGACAACGTGACTGAGTGGCTCATGGGCCGTGCTCCGATGCCCGAGCCCCCGGCGCCGCGCCGCATCGACGTGCCCGCCAGACCAGAATACGTCGCCGTGCCCGACGAGCATCAATCCAACCGTTCCCGCAACCCAAACGCGTGGTAGGCTTCCTCCAAGTAGCCCCGCAGCACGTGGTCGAAATCATCGGGCGACTCGAGCCGGAACCGCGAGATCCAGACCCCGCCGATGGGGCCTTCGACGTGGTTGCGCAACGGGTGCTCCAACACCCGGTCCGAGCCGATGTGCAAGAGCAACCATTTCTGCCGCGGCGTCGCCGTGGCAAACCGCGTCTTCGCAGCAAACTCGATGTAGCCTTTGACGGGCTCGACGCGGCCACCCAATTCCGTGACCGCCTCCCGGATGGCTTGGTACGTGGCCCGCACGGTCTCCGTCGACTTGGCCAGGTGCTCTTCTTCGTCGATGACGATGCAACTGTGCCACGCGTTGGCGGTCACGAAGGAACGGCCGCACGCGGGGCAGGTCCACATCAGAACAGCCTCGCCTGCTTGGGTCCCGCATCGCCAATCGCTGGCTGCTTGTGTCCCTTCTTGTCGAGGTTGTCCTTCACGTCGTCCCACGCAATGGGGTCCCCGATGGCCTCCAATGCGGCGGGGTCATCGAACTTGGCCTTGCCCGCATCGTGCTTGATGGGAATCGCCACCAAGTCGGCTTCGGGGGGCGGCGCCAGGCAGTCCCAGAGTTCCTTGTCCGCGTGCTCTTCGGGTCGGAGCCAGACGTCGATGTGGGCGTCGTCGAGTTGCCCAATCATGCGGTCGTGGAACGTCTTGACGAACGCGTTGGGTGGGATGGTGACGAGACTGAACGCGTCCACGCCCTTCTCCTCCCAATAGCCGCCCACCAACGCCGGCACCGCCATGGCGGCCCCGTCGGCCCGTTCGATGCGGAACGGTTGCTTGCCTTGCCCAATGTCGCCCCAT